>CAYZGY010000684.1:0-4754 GCA_964478085.1 uncultured Planctomycetia bacterium | reverse complement strand
ACGGGCTCCCGTGAGAGACGGGCTCCCGTGAGAGACGGGCTCCCGTGAGAGACGGGCTCCCGTGAGAGACGGCGCGAGGGGACGGTAACCATCCGTGATTCCACTTTCCCATCTCACGAATACGACCGGTTCGCTCATGCGGCTTGTCGCAGCGGTCGCCGTCGGCGCTTGCGTCGTCGTCACCCATTCGGGTTGCAGTCCGCAGGCGGACGCCGAAAGGCCGCCGCAACCCGAGCTCGTGGTGGGAGAGCAGGGCAGCGCTCGTGGGCAGTTTCAGTTCCCTCGCGCAGTCGCTGTCGACTCGAAGACGGGGCGCTTCTGGGTCGTCGATCGGCTCGGTCGCATCCAGCTCTTCGATGCCGACGGCGAGGTCCGGGCGCTCTGGGAGATTCCGAAGACGAAGTACGGCGCTCCCGTCGGGCTGCACTACGAGCCGGGCCCCGAAGGTCAGGAGGGAACGCTGCTCGTGATGGACAGCCACTACCAAGCCGTTCGTCGCTACTCGCCCGACGGCAAGCAGCACTTCTCCGCCTTCGGGACGAAGGGCAAGGAAGCCGGTCAGTTTACCTTCGGTCGCGACGTCGTCGCCGACTCGAAGGGATTCATCTACACGGGCGACTACGGCGGCAACAACGATCGCGTGCAGAAGTTCACGCGCGCCGGCGAGTTCGTCCTCGCGTGGGGAAAGCACGGATCGGGCGACGGCGAGTTCATCAAGATGCAGGGCATGACGATCGAGCCCGGCCGTGACGGTTCCGGGGGGAAGCAGGAGCTCTTGCTCGTCTGCGATCAGTGCAATCACCGCGTCCAGCGATTCGACCTCGAGGGCAACTTCATTTCCGCTTTCGGGGAGCAGGGCGCGGACGAGGGCTTCCTGGACTTTCCGTCCGGTGTCGCCGTCGGGAGCGATGGGTCGATCTACGTCAGCGAGTGGGGTAACAACCGCGTCCAGCGCTTCGATCCGAACGGCACCTCGACCGGATCGTGGGGGCTTCCGGGCGCACGTCACGGCGAGCTCAAGACGCCCTGGGATGTCGAGATCGGCGCGGACGACAAGCTCTACGTCGTCGACTACGGCAATCATCGCCTCCAGATCTTTCGCTTCGAGGATGACGCAGCGGTGACCGCGAGCATCTATCGTCAGGAGCTGAACCATGAGTGACTTCACGCTCGAATTCGCCAGTCACTGGTACTTGCTGCTGCTCGTCGTCGTTCCGGCGATCTACTACCTCTCGCGGAACAGTCTCGCGGGGCTCGGTGGTCTGCGTCGGAAGAAGGCGATCATCCTGCGCACGATCGCGGTGCTCTGTGTAGTGCTCGCGGTTTCAAGAACGCGCATCCTGAAGGAGAACGAGACGCTCGCGGTGATGTTCGTCGTCGACAGCTCCGACAGCGTCCAGCCGGACGTGCGTCGCGGGATCCTCGACTACATCGTCGACGAGTGGCAGCACCAGCGCGACGAGCACAAGGGCGACCGCGTCGGTGTGGTTCTCTTCGGTAAGGACGCGGGCATCGAGATCTCCTCGACGGAGAAGCAGCTCCAGTCGAGCGAGATCAAGACGCTCATCAACTCCGACGGGACCGATATGGAAGCCGCGATTCGACTCGCGGTCGCCGCGTTCCCCGACGACGTCGGCGGCAAGCGTCTCGTGCTCTTCACGGACGGCAACGAGACACACGGAACGGTCCTCGAGGAGATCCACAACGCGGCGTCGCTCGGAGTGACGGTCGACGTCGTGCCGATCTACTCGCAGCGACAGTCCGAGTTCTGGCTCGAGAAGGTGCTCGTCGATTCCGAAGCGAAGATCTCGGAGCCCTACAACCTGACGGTGGTCGTTGGCTCGACGGTCGAGACGAAGGCGCGCGTTTCGGTCTACGAGAACGATCGCCTCCTCACGTCGCCCGACTCGATCTACGATCTGCGCAAGGGCAACACGCGCATCTCGTTCCCGGACATCCGCCGCGACAAGCCCGGCTTCTTTCAGTACAAGGTCCGGGTCGAGCCGATCGAGGCGAATCAGGACACGATCGAGAAGAACAACACGGGCTCGGCGTTCGTCCTGATCAAGGGCGAGCCGAAGATCATGTACGTCTTGCCCGGCGGTAGCGACGAGATCCACGCAGAGGAGGTGAAGCTCGACGCTCCTCTCCTCATGGCCCTCGCCGAGGAGAAGATCAAGGTCGACGTGATCCGTGCCGATTTCCTCCCTCGCCACCCGCAGGAATACGTCGACTACGACGCGATCGTCTTCTCGAACGTCGGAGCGCACGAGCTCACCGAAGCGAAGATGAAGCAGATCAGCGCTCTCGTCGAGGCGGTCGGCATCGGATTCGTCATGATCGGCGGCGAGAACAGCTTCGGCGCCGGAGCCTACCAAGGCACGCCGATCGAGAAGATGCTGCCCGTCGACATGGAAATCAAGCAGCGCAAGGTCGTGCCGAACGGCGCGATCGCGTTCGTCGTGCACTCGTGCGAGCTCGGCAACGGAAACTGGTGGGCGCGACAGGTCGTGCAGCGTGCGATCCGTGTGCTTTCACCACGCGACTACTGCGGCGTCCTCTACTACGACGGCATCGGGCGGGATCAGTGGCTCTTCCCGATGACGCGCTGCAGCAAGAAGCCGATGATGCTGCGCAAGCTGAGGAACTTCAATCCGGCCGACATGATGTCGTTCGTGCGGATCTTAAAGCTCGCGTCCCAGGGGCTCAAGAACGTCAACGCGGCGATCAAGCACGTCGTGATTCTCTCGGACGGGGATCCCGCGCGACCGCTCGCGGCGGATGTTCAAGACCTGGTAGTCAACGGCCCTGCGACGATCACGACGATCTGCTACGGCGCTCACGGAGGCGGGCCGCCTCAGCTGATGAAGGACCTTGCGAAGGAAGGAAACGGCGAGTTCCACCACTTGACGGACCCGAAGAAGCTCCCCGAGATCATGATCAAGGAGACGGCGAAGGTGCGGAAGTCGCTGCTCTTCAATCATCCGTTCGTGCCGGAGCTCGTCCAGTCCGGCTCGATCACGGGGGCGTTTGAAGATGCGCTCGCTGGTGGTGGGCAGCTGCCCACGCTCTACGGGCATGTCGTCACCTCTCCGAAGCCTCTCGCCGACATCCACCTCCTCAGTCAGCCGAAGGAAGACGATCCGACGCGTGATCCCGTCCTCGCGAGCTGGAACTACGGCATCGGTAAGTCGGTCGCGTTCACGTCGGACGCCGGTCGCCGTTGGGGTCGTGACTGGAAGGACTGGGAAGGCTACAAGCGCTTCTGGGCCGAGACGATTCGCTGGGTCTCCCGCAATCGCTCGGACGCTCCCTTCCGCGTCAATCGCCAGATCATCGGTGATCGCGGTAAGGTCATCATCGACGTTGTCGACGAGACGACCGGCAAGCTCGACTCGAGCATGATGATCAAGGCGCACGTGATCACTCCCGATCACGACAATCTCGAGGTCGTCGGACGCCAGACCTCGAAGGGGCGCTACGAGTTCGACTTTCCCGTCGAGAGGGCTGGTTCGTACACCGTCGCGCTCGAGTACGGTCGCGAGGATGGCACGCGCCGCACGCACACGACGGGGCTGACCGTTCCGTACTCGGCCGAGTTCCGCCACCGCGATGTCAACGAGCCGCTCCTGCGCCGGGTCGCCGATGCGGGCTCCGGGAAGTTCATGCGCAACGACAGCGACGCCGAGCACGAGTTCTTCACGCGCGATTACGAAGCTCTGAGAAACGTCCAGGACGTCTGGCAGACGCTCCTCATGGCCGCGATCCTGCTCTTCTTCGCCGACATCTTCATCCGTCGCGTCGCCGTCGACTACAGCAAAGGCTGGCACTGGGTGATGGCTCGTTTGAGGTCGGGCAAGCGCGCGGAGCGCAAGAAGGATACGAAATCGGAGAGCCTCGAAGCACTCCTCAAGAAGAAGCAGGAAGCTCGCGGACGGACCACCGGCGAGGCGACGACGTACGAATCTCAGTCGGTGGCGTCGCCGGTGGAAGTTGCGGGCGAGGTTCGTGCATCTACGCCGCTTCCTGGGAAGGGCGAAACTCCGAGCGCTTCCGATGCAGAGGCGAAAGAGGCACCGGAAGAGGACGGTTTCACGAGTAGGTTGCTCGCTGCCAAGAAGCGGGCGCTGAAGAACGATGACAAGTGAGGGTTCGAGCTCTCTCGAGAAAGTGGCATCACACGAACGGAGTGAGCCAAGATTGACCCGACACCGAGATGACGCCACGTCGCGGCGACCCGTCGCGACACCCGATCTCCGCGCGATACCCCCCAGGGCCCCGGGTGACCGACCCCCCCGGGTTGGTTTGGCGAACCGGGGGGGGGGGGGTTTTTGCGGTGGGGCGCCTTAAAAAAACGCCGCGGGTCCCCGCGGGGCCCCCTCGGCCCCGCTGGGTGCTCGCCGGCCGCCACGCGGACGTCCTCGGCCAGTCGAGTCTCGCGGCGAGTCGCCGCGACAGGCCTCGGCTCGCAACGAAGGGCCGGGTTCGGCGAACTCCGGGCGATCGGCTTCCGCACATCACGAATGACGCCCGCATCCGGGCAACAATCTGGAGACGCAAAACGTGACAGACATCGCCAGCTCCATCGAAGCCAGGGCCAACGAATTTCGCGAGAAGTTCGGAGCCATCCGCGAGGAGATCGGAAAGGTCATCGTCGGCCAGACCGAGATTGTCGAGCAAGTCCTCATCACGCTCTTCGCGGGCGGTCACTGCCTCCTCGAGGGGGTGCCCGGGCTCGGTAAGACGATGCTGAT
>CAYZGY010000683.1:0-4768 GCA_964478085.1 uncultured Planctomycetia bacterium | reverse complement strand
TCAACAACGACCGTCGACAGATCGCCTTCATCGGCGGGCACCCCGGCGAAGCGGCCAAAGGTCTCGACGACGTAGAAACGCCCGCGCTCGGCGATCGTGAACGCGACCGGATTGGCGATGTCGGGCTCGGCCGCGACGAGGGAGACCTCGAGGTCGGGCGGAGTCGAAAACCGCTCGATCGCGATCTCGGCGTCGCTCGGGCTCGACGGCTTCGGCGGAACGGGTGGCGGATCGTCAGGCTTCCTCGGTGGTGTCTGCTCGACCGGTGTCGCAACGCTCTTCCCGGTTTCACGAGTCTCCTCTTCACCGACCCTTCGGACAGTCCCGTCCGAGTTGCGGCAAGCGGCGACGATCCCGCACGCCAGCGCCGCGACGATCGAGCCGACCAGGACACTTCGTCCCGAGCCCGCAAGCAGTCTCCGCATTCCTGTTCGCTCCTTCTCGCGAAAACGTCGTCAGTCGAGAATCGATCTCAGGACATCGATCGAGATGTTGCCGCCACTCGCGATGACGGCGATCTTCGAGCACCCGCCCGAGTCGTCCTCACGCAAGAACCGACGCGCCGCGGCGAGCGACGCCGCGCCGGAAGGCTCGATGAGATTGCGGGTCGTCTCGAGATAGAGGCGCGAAGCATCGCACATCTCGGTGTCACTCACGAGAACGAACTCATCGACGTATTGACGCATCATCGCCTGGGTGTATTCGAAGGCGCTACTGGTCGCGAGACCGTCCGCGATGGTGCTCTGCGGATGTTCGACGAGGCGCCCCTCTCTCCACGAGTCTCGAGCCGCCGGAGCCGCTTCTGCCCCGACGGCGATGACACGCGCTCGGGGCGCGAGCGTCTTCATCACGAGGCCGACACCGGCAGCACCGCTCCCTCCGCCCACGGGAACGAAGATCGCGTCGAGGTCGGGCTCGTCCTCGAGAATCTCGAGGGCGTAGGTCGCCACTCCGGCGACCAGGAGGGGCTCGTTCGCGCTGTGAACGTATCGCGGACCACCGTCGGCACTCCGGCGCTCGACCTCGCGCCGCGCATCGTCGAACTCGCGACCGTGCACGAGGATCTTCGCGCCGAGCCCCTCGATCGACGCGACCTTGCCCGGATTCGAGTCCTCGGGGACCGCGATGGTCGCCTCGACCCCGAAGAGTCTTGCAGCGTACGCGATCGACTGGCCGTGGTTGCCCGTCGAGGCGCTGATGACGCCCCGCTCACGCTCCTCGAGGCTCATCGAGCCGACGAGGTGGATGCCACCGCGCACCTTGAAGGCCCCGATCGGCTGGTGGTTCTCGTGCTTCACGAAGACACAAGCCTTTGTGCCGATTCGACTTTCGAGTGTCGAGTAGCGGTAGAGAGGGGTTCGGGACAGGTACGGCGCGATGTGCTTTCGCGCGCGGTAGACGTCGGCGATCGTCAGTGGATCGCTCACGGCGGAGGTCGGTTCCAAGCAGGGATTCCTCGCATTCGTGACAAGTTTCGGCGCCCGGCAGGCGAACCGTTCCAGAACCTGCTCGCCCGGCGCCCTTTTTTTCGCTCTCAAGGGCCTCTTGCGACCGTGCGAGGGCTTGACAGATCCCCCACCATAGCCTAGAGATAGGAGGGTCTGGCAGCGCTTTTCCGAGGCGCGTCGGGCAGAGTCCGTGGGTCGACTCAACAAACGAGGAATCTCGGCTGTGAATCCCTCTTCCAATACCGCGCTGTATTTGTGTCCGCGCGCCACGGTGTTGGCATTTTGTGTGGCTCTCTTTGTGGTCGTCGGGGACGGTCTGGTCGCGCCGAAGGCGGCGATGGCGGAACTCTACGTCAACGAGTTTCTCGCCTCGAACGGCATCGAGAGCGGCGACGCAGACTTCGACGGACACTTCGAGGATTGGCTCGAGATCTACAACTCGGGGCCCGTGCCGGTCAACCTCCAGAGCTACACGCTGACGGACGACCCCGCGATTCCGGGTCGTTGGACCTTCCCCTCCGTCATCATTCCCGTGGAGGGCTTTCTGCGCGTCTGGACGTCGGGAAAAAACCGCACCGATCCGGCCGCGGAGCTCCACACGAACTTCCAGCTCGAGCGGAACGGTGAGTCGATCACCCTCGCCGATCCTTCGGGACTGACGCTCGACTCGCTGCAGTACGACGTCCAGCGCCGCAATACCTCCTACGGGCGCCAGCCGGACGGTTCGAGCGACTTCGTCTTCTTTCTCGAGCCCACTCCGGGAGCGTCGAACACGACGACCGGCTACCCGCAGATGCCGTCCGTCAAGCCGACGTTTTCGCCCGACGGCGGCTTCTTCTCGCAGCTGACGCTCGTCGTGCTCGGCTCGACGCCAGCGGCGGCTGACGTGCACTACACGCTCGACGGGTCGGAACCCGATCAGTCGAGCCCGATCTACTCGGTACCGATCCCCGTCTCGGAGAACACGGTCGTACGCGCTGTCGCCTTTCTCAACGGAGTCCAGCTCAGTGAGGTCGACGGGCGAAGCTACTTCTTCACGAGTCCTCGACACATCCCGATCGTCTCGATCTCGCTCGACGAAGATCACCTCTGGGATCCGGACACGGGCATCTTCGCCAATCCCGAGCAGACGGGACTCGCTTGGGAGCGCACGGGGAACTTCGAGATGTACGCGGCCGACGGCACGCGCGCCTTCTCGACCGGTGCCGGCCTGCGCGTCCATGGTGGCGCGTCGCGGCTCAACTCCGAGAAGCACTCGCTTCGGGTGTACTTCCGCGGCCCCCTCGGCGACCCGCGGCTCGAGTATCCGCTCTTCGCGGCATCCGACGGAATCGGCGGAATCACGGCCAATGACCGCTTCGACACGCTCGTCCTCCGCGCCGGATATCACGACAGCTGGTCCCACTTCAATTCGGTGCAGCGCCAAAACTCGATCTACGTGCGAGATCAGTTCGTTCGCGACCTGCACCTTCGCATGGGTCAGCTGAACGCACGAGGACTTTGGACCGCGCTCTACATCAACGGCGAGTACTACGGCCTCTTCAATCTCACCGAGCGCATCGACGAAGAGTTCCTCGACGCCTACTCGACCTTCGATCAATGGGACGTCATCAAGGAAGGCGTCCCGAGGCAAGGTGACGAGATCGCGTGGTCGGAGTTCGTCGATTTCATGATGCGGTCGAACCTCGCGGACCCCGCGGCGTACCTCGAGGCGATCGACCGCTTCGACCTCGAGAACCTGCGGACGTACGTCGTGGTCAACACCTGGGCCGGCAATCGCGACTGGCCGCGCCGCAACTGGTACGCCGCGCGCAATCGCGAAGAGCCCGACGCCAAGTGGCGCTTCTACAGTTGGGACGCCGAGCAGACCTTCAACGACAACAGAACGTCGCTCGACGCCGGAATCGACACGCTGTCGGCAGCTCGCGCACAGAACGGACCACTCGCCGAGATCCTCGACAGTTTGCTGCGCAACAAGAGCTTTCGACTCTCGCTGCTCGATGAGTTCGACACCCATCTCGCGGGTCTCCTCCACCCCGACACGGCGATCCCTCATCTCGACACGCTCGTCGACGAGATCCATCTCGAGATTCAGCTCGAGTCGGCGCGCTGGGAAGGAGAGTCGTTCCTCACCTGGGCGAGCGCCGTCGAGCGCACGCGAGAGTTCATCCGGCGCCGTGCGATCGAGCTTCCGCCGATCCTCTCGAACGTCCTCGGAGCCGATGAACCCGAGTTCCCGCAGCTGACGGGGCTGCCCGTCGACCTGCGCGTCGCGTTCATCGTTCGCGACGCGACGAACCCGAGCGCCGCGAACACGCTGGTCGCTGAGCGGCTCGCGGCTCGTGGTGCCCGTGTCGACATGATTCGCGAGACCGACGACGTCCCCTCGGTGATCGTGTCCGAGTTCGACCTCCTGATCATCGCCTCGAACATACAGGCGGCGAATGTCGCGGCCGACTACACGGACCTGCCGATACCGCGCATCATCTCGGAGCCCGGCCTCCTCGTTCCGACGTGGGAGCCGCTGAGTGGCAGCAACATCACGGTCGAGGACCAGTACCGCGTTCGCATCGTCGACGACGAGCACCCGATCACGCATGGCATCCCCGTAGACGAGCTCACGTCGATCACGACGTCACGCGTCGACCTCGGCTTCGGCCAGGGCGTCGTCGGTGAAGGCGTCGTCCTCCTGGCGACGGGTGAGAACCCGAACCACTACGCGGTCATGGCCGCCGACGTCGGTGCTCAGTACGCGCTTCCTGCGCAGACCGCGCCCGCCCGCACCGTCTTCCTCGCGCTCGGCGACGAGGGATTCCACCGCGCGAACGGTCACCTCGCCCGCCTCTTCGATCAGGCGGTCGACTGGGCGATCAACCATACGCCGACGGGCGCGCACCGCCCGTTCATCCGCGGCGACGTCAACGAGGACGACAAGTCGGACGTCTCCGATGTCGTCGCGACGCTCGGCTTCCTCTTCCGAGGACAGTCGGTCACGGACTGCCGCAAGACGATGGACGCGAACGACGACGGCCAGACCGACATCGCCGACGCGATCTCCCTCCTCGTCTATCTCTTTCGCGGCGGCCCGGCCCCGCCGGCGCCCTTCCCCGAGAAAGGCACGGACCCGACTCCCGACGGGCTGCCTTGCCCGATTCTGGAACCGTAGAGGGCCGATTCTCGAGCCGTGAGGGTTGTGAGCCGTCGAGTAGAGTACACGGCGAACGAAGAATTCGAGCCGGAAGGCGGCGATCCTGCTCCCTACAAGTTGGACTAGAACGGTACGCTGAGAAAGACGGAGAGAGCAGAACGAAGCCACCCTT
>CAYZGY010000682.1:0-4768 GCA_964478085.1 uncultured Planctomycetia bacterium | reverse complement strand
TTCTCCACCTTCTTGGCGACTTTCGGCGGTGATTTCTTCTTCGGCTTCGGAGGGGGCAACGGCTTGTCGATGCGAAGCTCCGTACCTCCGGTCGAGTGCACGATCGTCTCGCCGTTCTCGACGATCTCGACGCGACAGAAGACACTGCGGTGACGCCCCGCGGGGCTGTCCTTCGCGACCTTGACCGCGAAGGTGAAGTCCTTCGTGTCCTTCGTGATCTCCATCGCCGTCGACGTCACCTTGTGCGGCAGACCTTGGAGCACGATCTTCGCGTTGCCGGGGAACTCCTTCGTCGGCGTCACCTTGCAGAAGAGCTCGACGTCCTTGCCTTGCTCGACCGAGTTCTTGTCGACGGCGATCGATACGTACGGTTGCGCTACGCGAAGCGTCGCGAAGGGCGACGAGGCCCAGATCGTCCCTTGGCCCGCGTTCGAGCTGCCGAGAACCGCGATCTTCCAGTCGCGAATCTGCGCGGAGCCGCTCGCGTTGAGGTTGATCGTCGCTTCGTTCTTTCCCTTCGGGATCGACACGCCGCTTTGGGAGCTGACGCCCGGGGGGTTGAAGACCATCTGGAGCGCGATCGGAGCATCGAACCCTTCCTTGCGCTTCGCGACGACCTTGAGCGACATGAAGCCCGCACGAACGAGCGGCACTTTCGGCTCGACGATCGAAAGCTCGAACGGGACTTCTTCTGCGACAGCGACCGCGAGACGATCGACTCGTTGTCGCAGGTAGATCGACTGACCCGGCTCGCCCCAGAGGAGGTCGAGGCTCAGATCGAAGTCGCCGCGGATTCCCTTCTTCTCGTCGACGTGGGCGCCTTGGAAACGGCAGATCTTGCCGCCGACCGCAGCATCGGCCTCAGCTTCGAAGACGACGGGCACGGCGCTGAGATTCGAAGGAACGGTGTCGCAGTGCATCCTCACGCCCGGCGGAAGATCCCCGCAGGAGAACGCGAGGTCACCACCGAAGTTTCCGCGCGAGACGGAGACCATCGTCGCGAAGCGATTTCCTTTGGGAACGACGATCGACTGGCGCTCTTGCGAGTAACGCGCGACGCGCGGAATCGACATCGAGAGTCTCGGCTTCACGGGCGAGAGTTCGATGCGGTAAACGTATTCGGGTCCACCGGCCGAGAGATGGTCGCGGACCGCGATGACGTAGTCCTTCGTCTCCGGAGCCGTGAATCGGAAGTAGCTGTCGGGACCGCGAGAGTCATCGTTTCCGGTGATTCCTCCACCTCCGTGATGATTGATGTTCATCACGGGATCGAGCGGTGATCGAAGGCGACGCGCGAAGAGCTCCACCTCGTAGGTCTGGCCCTTCTTGGCGTGAAAGCGGAAGCAGTCGCGATCGCCGGGCTTCTCGATCACGCCGTTGAAGGCTCCAGGAACGGGCCCCTTCGTCGCCGAGTCGTGATCGCCGTTCGGCTCGACCTCGAGCGTATTGTCGTACGGACTCGGACGAAACTGGACACCGGAGGGAGACGCGCCCCCTTCGTCGTCGTAGAAAAGCGTGAAGTCGTCACCGGGGTTCTCGGGGATCTTGATTTTTTTCGCCTTGGCGCCACTCGCATCGCCCAGGAACTTCACCTCGACCTCGCTGCCGATCTTGCCACCGGCGGGGTACGCGACGAGCGGCCGTGGGAACGTGCCGATGTGGAGTCGGTAGTGACAGGAGCCCGAGCCTCCATACGAGCTCTCGCGAATCTGCGCGTAATAGACTCCGTCCTTCGGCGCGATGGCTTGACAGGTGGCGTCTTGGAGGAGGAGCGCCGAGTCGTCACAGGCGGCGAGCTCGAAGCGCGCGTCATCGAGGATGGCGAGGTACGGATCGAAGATCGTGTTGCCGAGGCGCATCGCCTCGACCTCGAGAGATATTCGTTGGCCCTTCTTCGCTTCGAAGGCGTAGTAGTCGACGTCCTCGTTCTCGACGACTCCGGCGACGGTCGTGTTGAGCTCGATCTTTTGGGGCGTGTCGAACTTGCTGTTCGGTTCCTTCTCGGCCGTCGGCTTGAGCGCTCCGACGAAGAAGGTCTTGAGCTCGGTGATTCCGCTCGCGGTACGGATGCGGGCGCAGTGAACACCGAGGCGACAATCGGGCGCGATCTTGATGCGCGCGACGACCTTTCCTCCTTCGACCTTCTCGAGCTCTACGGTTTCGAAGCCCGGTGAGTAGAAGAGGATCTCCTTCGCGTCGGCGAGTCGAGCGCCCCCGAACGTGAACTCGACCTCCGTGCCGCGTTGTCCGCCGCGCGGGAAGATCGACGAGAGGCTCGGTGAAGCGGCCTCGACGGTGCTGGACGTCTCGAGTGTCGTGAATGTCGCGAACGCCGCGAACGCCGCGAATCTACGCAGTCGGGTCATGGTGGTTTTTTCTCAGGAACGAGGAACAAACTCGAACCTGCCTTCAAATTGAACTCGAGCGTAGCGCCGACCCGGTTCCTCCGGGTCGATGCGGAGATCGAGTCACGCGGCAGGTCGCCGCGTGGTGACGTCATCTCGACGTCCGTCGACCATCGACATCAGAATCTCGATCGACCTGCAATTCATGCGTTTCGTCGAGCCCAATCAGGCGAGAAGCTGCTGCACGATCTTGCCGCCGTCGACGATCTCGATCGGTCGGTCGCCTGGAGCCATCAGCTCCTTGTCCGCGACGATTCCGATCTGCTTGTAGACCGTCGTTGCCCAATCTTCGACCGACAGGGCGTCTTCTTCGGGCTCGGTCGCGGTCGCGTCCGATTTGCCGTAGATGAATCCTTTCTTCATGCCGCCGCCCGCCAAGGCGATCGAGAAGACCTTCGGCCAGTGATCTCGACCCTGCGTGCGATTGATCTTCGGCGTGCGACCGAACTCGGACGTCACCATGACTAGCGTCGAGTCGAGCAGACCGCGCGATTCGAGATCGGTGATGAGTCGCGAGAAGGCCTGGTCGAACGACGGCATCTGTCGCTGCATCGACGTTCGAATGCGGTTGTGCATGTCCCAGCCGCCGTAGGTCAGCGAGACGAAGCGCACTCCGGCCTCGACGAGACGGCGAGCGAGAAGCATGCGCTGTCCTGCTGCGTTGCGACCGTATTCGTCGCGCAGCTTCGCTGGCTCGGCTTCGATGTTGAACGCTTCGCGGGCGCCCTCCGAGCTGATCATGCTGTACGCGCGTTTGTAGAACGTGTCCATCGCGTCGAGGTTGTCGCCCTTTTCCTTCTCGTGGAAGTGGGCGTTGACCGCGTCGAGAATCGACCGTCGGCGCGTGAAGCGCTTCTCGTCGACACCTCCCGGCAGCGTCAGGTCACGAACGCGGAAATTCCTGCTCGCGGGATCGCTTCCGAGGCTGAACGGGGCGAAGGACGAGCTCAGGTATCCCGAACCCGCGTACTCGTTCGGTTGGTTCGGTACGCAGACGTACGGCGGCAGCGACTTGCGCGGTCCGAACTCGTGCGAGACGACCGAGCCCATGCTCGGGAACGTCAACGCCGGACTCGGGCGATAGCCCGTAAACATGTTGTGGGTGCCGCGTTCGTGAGCCGCTTCGCCGTGGCTCATCGATCGCACGATCGTCAGCTTGTCGGAGATTTGCGCAGTCTTCTTCAGTGTCTCGCTGAAGCGCTCGCCCGGGATCTTCGTCGCGATCGTACCCATGTCGCCGCGGTACTCGAGTGGCGAGTACGGCTTGGGGTCGAACGACTCTTGGTGGGCGAGTCCGCCGGGCAGGAAGATGTTGATGACCGACTTCGCCGGTCCTTCCTTGCTCTCGTAGAACTTCTGTTCCGCCTGCGCGCTGCGGAGGCGAAGGAATCGGTCGAGACTGAGCCCGAGTCCGCTGAGAAAGCCGACGTAGAGGAAGTTGCGTCGGTTCGGACGGACGATGGGACTCGGACGATTCTCCGACTGGAGATTCACGTGCCGTTTCATGCGTTGACTATGCTCCCGCTGATCGCCTGAACCGTGCGATCATCCGAGAGATGCTAGTCGAGTCGGGGGGGCGAGTCAACTACAGGAACGGTCCTGGGACAGGGAAATTCGGGCGAATTTCGGGCAGAATGGCCCCTGGATTCACTCGATTGGCCCGAAGAGCCCGCTCGGAGGTGGCTTCATGCGAGGACTGATCTGTTTCGGACTCATCTGCTTCGTGGTTTCCCTCTTCCTTCCGGTGGGAGAAAACGAGGACGGGGACGTGTGGGACGGCTACGACTCGTTCACGCGTTCCTATCAGTACGGAACGAGTGGAACGGCGGCGGCCCTCTTCGAGTTGATCGCTCTGGATGGAGACGACCGCGAGACGAGGGTAATGCGCCACTTTCTTCGTTGGGCCGGATGGGCGTGGGTGGCGAACGTCGGGCTGCTCTTGGGTCTCTTCACCTTTGTCGTGCGCTCGAAGGAAGTGCTCAAGATGTTCGCGTTGCTCACCGTGTCGTGTGTCCTTCTCGCTCTGAGTGGAGCGTTTATCCCGATCAACGGGGGCAAGGCACCGGAATTCATGATCGGATACTGGGCCTGGATCGCGTCCATCAGCTTCTGCCTCGCCGGACAGATCTTGGCGATTCGGGAAGCGCCCGAGCCGAAGAGCGAAGAGAGTCAGGAGAGCGCCGACGGCGAGACGGGCGAAGACAGCGACGAGACCGAAGTCGGCGAGGAGAGCTAACAGTCCGTTGAAAAAGTGCTTCGAGCGAATCGGCCGCTTGGACGTCGAATCGACTTTTTCAACGGGCTGCCAAACCGGCGCTCCCAGCGTCGGTCGTTTACGTGGGAGCGATTCGCCGGCTTTCTGC
>CAYZGY010000681.1:3730-4770 GCA_964478085.1 uncultured Planctomycetia bacterium | reverse complement strand
GTGCGTACCGCCCGCGCGGCTGTACCGACGAGCTCAAGGAAATCGTCGAGGACCAAAGTCCTTGGGACGGCGAATCATGGAGCGGCAGCGTCCGTCGACGGGCCGGCTTCGGTCCATCTTCCCTCGTCACGCCTCCTGAGTCGGTGTAAGTGCTTTCTTTGTAGCCCTTTAAGAATCCTGAAGAAATCCCGCTCGCGCGACGCCAGACATCGGTGGATCTCCCCCGGGAAATCGTCGAGAATCCCCGATCGAGGGCATCCCCACCGAGAGACATCCAGCCATGACCATCCGACATCGAACTCTGGCCTCGTCGATCGCCGTTCTCGCGCTCCTTACGTTGAGCTTCCGAGCGATCGCCGACGACGCTGCGAAGAAGAAGCCGATCCGGGCGCTCCTGATCACGGGAGGTTGCTGCCACGACTACGCCTACCAGACGAAAAAGCTCGTCGAGGGCTCGAAGAAGCTCGCGAACTTCGAGTGGACGGTGCTTCACGATCCGCGACGCGGAACGAAGGGGAAGATCGGGCTCTACGAGAAGGAGGCATGGGGAAGTGACTTCGACGTCGTCGTCCACAACGAGTGCTTCGCCGGTACGTCGGATCCCGAGTACATCCGGAAGATCACGAAAGTTCATCGTGAAGGGCTGCCCGCGGTCGTGATTCACTGCGCGATGCACACGTATCGCGCCGCGAAGATCGATGATTGGCGCGAGTTCCTCGGCGTCACGAGTCGCCGACACGACCATCAGGCTCGTTACCCGATTCGCAACGTCGCACCGAAGCACCCCGTCATGGCGGGCTTTCCGAAGGTCTGGACGAGCCCGAAGGACGAGCTGTACGTCGTTCAGAAAGTCTGGCCGAACGCGAAGCCTCTCTCTGTTGGCAAGAGCGAGCGAGACGGCAAGGATCACGCGGCGTTCTGGGTCAACCAGTACGGCGACGCGCGCGTCTTCGGGACGACCTTTGGCCACGGCAACGCGACTTTCGAAGACAAAGTCTTCATCGAGAGCTCTGTTGAGAATTTCCTCAGCGGTGCTTCCT
>CAYZGY010000681.1:0-3720 GCA_964478085.1 uncultured Planctomycetia bacterium | reverse complement strand
GGGGCGACGAAGAAGATCACGCCTGACGGCAAGCCTGCTCCGGGCTTCGAGCCCGTCCGCTCTGCGAAGCCAGCGACGAAGCCGAGCTCGAAGACCGAGTCTGCGAAGCTGCCCGCTTTTCCCAAAGGGGAGAAGGCTGTCGCGCTCTTCGATGGCAAGAGCCTCGCCGGCTGGAAGGGGAACGAAAAGTTCTGGTCCGTCGAGAACGGCACGATCGTCGGCAAGAATGTCGGCAGCGTGAAGTCGAGCACGTATCTCTTCACCGAGAAATCGTACCGCGACTTTCGCCTCCTCTTCGACGTGCGCCAGACGCGCTCGAAGGAACACTCGACGATGCACCCGGCCGTCGCCGTGCTCGGCGAGTTGCGGAAGGATCGTGAGGACGAGTTCGGATTCCACGGACCTCTCCTGATGTTCTGTCAGGACTGGGGGATCTGGGATGCGTACCGGCGCAATCGTGTCGAGCCGAAGGGGCATCGCGCGGCACGTTCCACCCGAAGGGTGTCGAACAGGTGGGCGAGTGGAACCGAATCGAGGTTCTCGTCATCGGCGATCGCATTCGTTTCGTGGCGAACGGCAAGCTCGTCTTCGATGTGCGCGACGACCCGAAGATGCTTCAGGATTCCCCGATCGGTCTTCAGCTCCATTCGAATCGACGGCCGCAGGAGTTTCGCTTCCGCGGACTCGCGCTCTCGTCGAACCCGAAGGACGAGCTCGTCACGCTCGCTCGCTGATTGTCCGTGACCCGTCCTGCCACTCAGCTCGTTCTTCGAAGGGCGATTCTCCTCGTGCTCGTCGCGGTCTACACGACGATCGGGACAAATCTGCTCTACTTCGCGGGAGGTCTCGGCTCCTCGTCGAGTGTCGTGACGACAGGGGACGCGAACGAAAGCGAAGACGGAATCGAGTCAACTCTCGTCGCGAGTTCTTCGTGCGGACTCGTGAACTGCTGTAGTGGGGATGTGTGCGCCGGCTGTTGCTGCTCCTCGCGCTTACGAGCTTCGGCTCTCTTCGGTCGAGATCTCGAGAGCTCGAGACCCGTGCCGGAATCTCGTAGCTCGAGTCCGCAGCGTGGCGAATCCTCCGAGCGCGACTACCTGATCGCGTCGATTGACTGCGGGACAGGAGGACAGCAGAACTCTCTCGGTGTCTCGGCCTTTGATCTCTTCGCGCTCGCCGGTGGCTCTTTCGAGCCGATCGCCATGAGAGCGAGCGTTTCCGCTCGGCACCTCGACGAGGACAGATTGTCGGGTCTTCGGCCCGCACCTCCGGCGCCGATCCCCATCTGCTGAAGGTTCGCTTCTCTGTCTTCCACCTCGAGCGGCTACTTGCTCGCCGCCCGGTGGAGCGTCTGTCTCGAACTTTCCCAGCGAGGTTTCCGATGAACTCATCACGCTCAACGCCAGCTATCGTTCTGCTTTCGTTTTCTTATCTCTTCTCATTTTCGCCACTCCACGCAGATCCTTCTGATCCGGAAGCTTTGAAAGCACCGGTCGAGGAGCACTCCGACGGCTCTTCCTCCGCGCCTTGCGGTTGTCAGAATACGAGCTTCTGGGAGGCCGGTCGTGCTGACGCCCACGGACCGATCGGGCTCATGGGCGAACATACTCATGGCCAGGGCGGCTGGATGGCATCGTACCGCTACATGCACATGCGCATGGCCGGCAACCGTGGTCGGGGCGGAGAGCTCAGTCGTGCGGATGTTCTCGCTGACTTCATGGTCGCGCCACTCGAGATGACGATGGAGATGCACATGCTCGGCTTGATGCATGCTCCCTCCGATGACCTGACGCTCATGTTCATGTTTCCGTACATCATCGCGTCGATGGATCATCAGACTCGACCAGGTGCGCGTTTCACGACTGATTCGGACGGTCCCGGCGATATCAAGATCAGTGGTCTCTACAAGCTTGCGCAGTGGGTCGGCCAGCAGATCCACGCGAATCTCGGCGTCAGCCTTCCGACGGGCTCGATCGAGGAGCGCGACGACACTCCCGCAATGGCGAACGCCAAGCTGCCTTATCCCATGCAGCTCGGCTCGGGCACATTCGATATTCTGCCCGGCGTGACTTACCTGGGACAGTCCGGCGATTACTCGTGGGGTGCGCAGGCTCGCGGCACGGTGCGACTCGGTCGCAACAGCTCGGGCTATTCGCTCGGCGATCGCGGTGGGCTGAGCGTCTGGATCGCACGTCGGCTCTGCAGCTGGGCAAGCTCTTCCGTGCGCGTCGACGGTCAAGTCTGGGAGAACATCGACGGCTCTGACGATGATCTCAATCCGGCGATGGTTCCGACGGCGGACACCTCTCGACGCGGCGGCGAGCGTATCGACGTCCTATTCGGGCTCAATCTGCTCGGGCAGGAGTCGGTCCCCGCCGGTCACCGAATCGCTGTCGAGTTCGGTCTGCCCGTTTACCAAGCGTTCGACGGACCGCAACTCGAAACCGATTGGTTCGCGACCATCGGTTGGCAGTTTGCTTGGCACTAATCCGATGATCGCAACGGTGGCGCGAGCTCTCAGGCGTCTCGGGCGGAAACAGCTCGGGAGCTTCTCGACTGCTGGCGCCACCAGCGATTCGAGACTTCTCGATTGCGACCGAGGTCACGACCGGCGAGTCGGCGCAGTGCTCGGTGTGCCGTGCGGGAGAGATCAGGATGCTGGAGCAGGTGGATCAGGAGGGGCGCGACCGCCTTGTCCTCGATCGAGCCCAGGGACAGGAGGCACGCTCGACGGATCCGCACGTCGTTGTTCTTGTCGGCGAGCTCTTCGACGAGCGTCTCACGACCCGTCTTGCCGCAGATCGACAGCGCACCGACCGCCGCGAGGCGAATCTCGACCTTCGGTCCGGGTCGTGCGAGGTCGGCGAAGACGCTTCGATGTCTCTCGGCTCCGCACATGCTGAGGTAGCGAACGAGGGCCGCCTTGAGTCGAGTCGAGTTCGCGCGGCTGAGCTCGCGGAGAACTAGGTTCTCGAGCTCCGGGCTGCTCCGCCGGACCTTGCCGGATCCGTCGAGGGCTTGGATTGCCGATTCGCGGAGCTTCGCTCGTCGGTCACGTGCCAACTCGATGCGAGCTGCGAGGATTTCGGGTGATCCTCCTCGCGCAGCGGCTCGCAGGAACTCTCGAGATCGACAGAGCTTCGCGGCGCGCAGCATCCTTCGATCGATCTCGTCCGTCCTGGCCGCCTCGAGCGCTTCGAGGACAGGTGTCGGGCATGCGTCGAGCTCTCGAATGGTTCGGAAGATCGCCTCGACGACCGCCGCGTCTTTCGGGCGGACGCGCAGCACGATCGGAGCGAAAACCGTGAACCTCTCGAGGTCCTTAGTGGTGTCGGGCATGCGCCCCTCGACGACCGGCATCTATCACAATCCGAATCCTTACAAGCCGCACATCCGCCCCGACCACACGCTCAATTCTCACTTTCGGGCGAACGGCTTACTTCGTCGCTGGCGTCGGAAAGATCTACCACGGAGGTGGCGGACGCCGAGAGGAGTGGGACGACTTCGGCGCGCGCAGCCGCCCGAAGAGCGCCGGTGCGTTCGAGCGCGGAGCTGTCGGTAAGCTCGTCTGGGCCCAGCTCAAGGGCGGTGACGACGTCGTGCGGGACTACCACACTGTCAGCTACTGCGTCGAGCAGCTCGAGCGGAAGCACGACAAGCCGTTTGGCTGGCGAGTACGGCTTCCCTGCTGCCGCGGCTCTTACTGCTCCCCATCTCCGG
>CAYZGY010000680.1:0-4771 GCA_964478085.1 uncultured Planctomycetia bacterium | reverse complement strand
CTTGCCGCGAGCTCGGCGACGGCGACAGTTCGCGTCGTCGATTCCGACTGACCGTCGACATCGACCCTCAACGTGACCTCGTACGAACCCGGATCCGCGAAGGAGTGGATGACCGAGGGACCATCACCGTCGTTGCCGTCGCCGAAGTCCCAAGAGTAGGTCGCGCCGTCTCCGTCGATGAGGAAGGTCGTGCACGAAGCGTCGAATGTCAGATCCGCGCCCGCGACGGGCGGTTGACAGTCACCGGCGACCTCGATGCAAGGAGAGATCGGAGGGCCGTCGACGCAGAAGTTGTCGAAGAAGCCGCTTTGCGCGTTCGAGTAAGCCCAGAACGCGAAGCGGCCGCCGCGGTGCGTGCCGTCGTCGAGGTCGATGGCGAGGATGTCGTCACCGTAGATCTTAATGTTGTCCCCGAAGATCTCGATACGGATCGTCGTCGGCGGCTGGGGGAGAAGTCCGTGGGTTCCGACGTGGATATGGTTGAGTCCGCCGCCGTCCCAACGGGCAAGGTTGAGGCCGTAGTCGAAGCCACGGTCGATCCACCAGACCTGGTAGCCGCTGGTGTTGCCTGCGCCACGGTCTCCCTCGGCGTTGTAGCAGAAAAGCGCGCCGAGGTGACGACCGATGTCCGGCGGAGGCGTGCCGCCGAGCTGCTCGAAGTCGAACTGGATGATCACCTGGTCGTTCGGAAGGTTGTGAGCCCAGAAGAGCTCGTTCTCGGCGTTCGTCGGGCCGATCGCGACGCGGCCGTCCTCGATGCGCCAGTCGCCGTCGGCGACCCAGTCCGCAAGATCGCCGGAGAGGTCGTCGCTCGCGGCGACGCCGTCGCAGTCGTAGGACTTCTGTTCGGCGATGGTGACCTCCATCTCCAGCGTGTCCGAGGTCAGGCCGCCGTCGGCGGTCAAGGTCACCGTGTAGGTGCCCGGATTGTCGTAGGAGTGATCGATGATGCTTCCCGTGCCTCCGTTGCCGTCGCCGAAGTCCCACGTGAATGCGTCGACCTCTCCGAACGTGCAGTTGGCGTCAAAGGTGATCGTGTTGCCCGTGGCGAGAGCGACGTCCGAGGTGATCTCGAAGCACGCGCTGACGGCGACGGGGGTGCCGAAGATCGTGACGTTGTCGAAGTCGACCTGCTGGCCGCCGCCTTCCCACGTCCAGAGACCGAACTGGCCGCCCTTGAAATCGCCGTCGGTGTGCGTCAGGACGGGCTGTCCGTTCTGCGAGACGATGATGTCGTCGCCGGATCGCTCGATCGTCAGTGTGCCGTTCGGACTGTTGTCCGGAGTGTTTCCACTCGCGACCGGTGCGCCGGCGCCGTTGACGATCTTGTAGAGATTCCAGCCGCGGTCGGCCGCGCGATCGATCCACCAAAGATGGTAGCCCGATCCCACTTCTCGTTGACTCGGAGGGCTCCAGTTGAACAAGACACCACCGTGACGACCCACCGGAGGACCGCCGTCCGCCGGAGCGAGCCAGTTGATGTCAACGTTGGCAGTCCATTCGCTCGCGGGGAGGAGCGGATCCGCGAAGATCGACTGCGGAGGACCGCTCGGCGGTCCGGCACGCAGACGCGCGCCTTCGCCCTCGGGCGTGACGATCTCCCAGTTTCCGCCGTCCGGAATCTCCGTCCAAGGCGAGAGCGGCGGGGGACCGGGCGTGAGGTCTTCTTCGATGATCGTCTGACCACCGGCCGTGACGAGGTAGTTATCGACCTGAATTTTATTCTCGGCGCCCCAGCCCCAGACGCCGGTGAGGCCGCCGCGGTAGGTGTCGTCGTCGTACTCGAAGGCCATGACGTCATCGCCGAAGACTCGAATCGTCGGGCCGTCGACCTCGACGCGCAGATTCGCTGGAGGCTCCGGAAAGGTATCCCCTGTACCGGTCGTGTGAATGCCGACGAGTGCGCCACCGTCCCAACGGACGAGATTGAGGCCGAAGTCCGCCGCTCGATCGATCCAGAAGAGCTGGTATCCACCCGAGCCGTTACGATTGCCGACCCCTTGGTAGCAGAACAGGGGACCAGCGTGTCGACCGACGACCACGTTTCTTCCAGGACCGAGATAGCTCATATCGAGGGAAAACTCGAACTCCTCTGGAACCTCGGTGGTGTGGAAGAGCCACTCGTCACCACCCGTCGGGCCGTTCTGAAGCGTCTCGGAGCCGGCGTCGAGACGCCAGCTTCCCGAGCCATCGAATCCCGGGATCGCGCTGCGCTCGAAGTCGTCCGAGAGGATCACGCCTTCGACGACGACGTTGTCGAAGCCGACGACCTGCGGTGCACCCTCCCAGCACCAGAGGCCGAAACGTCCACCCTTGTACGTGCCGTCGATGTGGTCGATGTAGAGAACGCCATCGCCAAAAACCTTGATTCGATCGCCGACGCGCTCGATCGTCCAGCGAGTCGGGGGATCGGCCGGTGCGTTCCCTGCGCCCGGGCCGACGACGAGATGGTTGAACCCGCCGGCATCGCGACGCGTCAGGTTGAAGCCCTTGTCGCCGGCGCGGTCGATCCACCAGACGCCGTACCCGGAGCCGGCACCACGGTGCGTCGCCGCGTCGAAGTTGAAAAAGACGCCGAAGTGGCGACCGATGTCACCGACTTGCGACGGCTCGATCGGATCGACGTCGAACGAGAGGCGGTAATTCTCTGGGAGAACCTGGGCAGGATCGCCTCCGAAGAGGTACATGTCGGGCCCGTTCGGAGGACCCGCGACCGCTTGTCCACTCTGGATCATCCAGGGACCGTTGACGGCCGTCCAGCCGTCGACCGGACCGTCCGCCCGCTCGAAGTCGTCTACGAATAGTTGCGACGCGGCGGGCTGCATCCACACGAACATGAGGCACAGCGACAGCGCACCATGCACGAGTTGTTTAAGCGACATACTACGACTCCATTAGGAGATGAAGTTGAGACCGGGTTTTCCCTCGTTACCCGCGACCGCTATCAGCGTAGTACTTTGCAGCGGACAGAATCAACGCGTTTCGGACGTTTCTACGGTTCGTCTTGCCCGCCGCGTGAGAGAACCTTACCCTTGTCGGTTGGTGATCCCCTCTTTGTTCGGGTCGAAAAAGGTCTCTCGAATGCCCCAGCGCAAAGCACTCGCCGCGAGCGTGCTGTCGCTCCTTTTCTGCTTCGTCTCGCTTCTCGGGACACGCTCCTCACACGCCGACAGCGTCGTCGTCTTCAACGAGGTCATGTACCACCCGTTCGAAAACGAGTTGAACCTCGAGTGGATCGAGCTCCACAATCAGATGGCGGTCGACGTCGACCTTTCGGGCTGGTTCATCTCGGACGGCGTTTTCTTCCAGTTTCCCGAGGGGACCATCGTCGAGGGCGGCGACTACATCGTCGTCGCGAGCAACCCGGCGGCGCTCGCGGCCGAGCCCGGGTTCGACGACGCGTTCGGTCCCTTCACCGGACGTCTGAGCAACTCGGGCGAGCGACTCGAGATTCGCGATCACAACGGTCGCGACATGGATCGATTCACCTACGGGCCCGTCGCCGCCGACGGCGCGGGCGTCTCGATCGCGAAGATCGATCCCGACACGCGCAGCTCGCAAGAGGACAAGTGGACGCGCAGCGCCGAGATCGGCGGGACGCCCGGTCGCGTCAACTTCACGGACGGCGGGGCGCCTCCGCAGACGCAGGCCGAGGGGCTCGTCGCGTACTGGAGCTTCGATGAGGCGAGCGGTCAGGCACTCGACTCGGCCGGAGGAAACCACGGCAATCTCGGTTCGGGTGTCGACCGTGTCGCGGGCATCGTCGGCGAGGGCGCGGTGACCTTCGACAACACGACGAGCGCGCTCGTCAACGTCGGCGCCGGAGTAGACAACGCGTTCGAGACGTCGAGCGGCATCACCGTCGAGGCGATCATCGTTCCCGAGTGGAGCGGCGCCGCGAACGACTACGACGAGATCTTTCGCAAGGAAGACGGCTCGAGGCGCATCCTGCTCGCGTTCCAGCACGACGGCAACTCGTCGAGTCGTGACGTCGCGATCACCCCCGAGACGCAGGCGACGCTGAGCTTCGGCATCAACGTCGATGGGATCTACTCCGAGCTCGACATGCCGCTTGACGGCAACGCCGGGCGTCCGTCGCTCGCCGATCTCAAAGACGGGAGCCCGCACCACGTCGCGGCGACGTACCGTGCAGCGACGGGACATAAGACGATCTACGTCGACGGTGTCTCGGTGTTCTCGACGAATCTCGGCGTCGGCTCCGAGATCGACTCGGGCGGCATCGCGACCGCGTACATCGGCAACATGAGCGGACGGCGCGAGCCGTTCACGGGGCTCATCGACGAGGTCGCTTTCTGGGATCGCGCGCTGAGCTCGGCCGACATCGCCTCGCACTGGGCGGCCGTGGGGCGCGGAGAGAACTACTTCGTCGAGGACGGCGGTCCCGTCGACTCGAGCGGTGTTCGCATCGCTTTCAACGAGACCGAGATTCCGGCCGCAGGGGCGGGACGCGTCGAGCTCCTCAACCTCGGAGGCTCGGTCTCGCTCGAAGGCTTTACGCTCGAGTCTCAGGGAACGATCGTCGGTCAGTACACCTTTCCCAACGTGACGCTCGGACCGGGAGAGTTTCACACGCTGACGACGACCGAGCTCGGCTTCGACTTCGCTGAGGGCAATCGCCTCTTCCTCTTCGCGCCGAACCACTCCGCGGTCATCGAGGGGCGTCGTTTGCGTCTCGGTGCACGCGGTCGATCGCCGGACGGCACGGGCGATTGGTTTACGCCCGCCCGCCCGACCGTCGGCGCGGGGCCCC
>CAYZGY010000679.1:4203-4772 GCA_964478085.1 uncultured Planctomycetia bacterium | reverse complement strand
CTTCGAGGATGCGCTGACGGATCTCCGTCGCGAGCTGCTCGAGCTCCTCGAGGGACAAGCCCTTGACGTCGTTGGGGTGGTTGACCCGGTTCAAGACCTGCATGACGCTCTAAACCTTTCGGCCGATCGGGGTTCGACTGGTTCGCGAACCAGCCCGCCCGGCACTTAGCTCTCCGAATCACCTTCTTCCGAGGATTCACCATCAGCAGAGAACGATTTCCACGCCAGTGGAACGTCTCCGCCGCTCTCGCCGATCGCGGTGCTCGCCTCCTCGCAGAGCACCTCGATGCGCTTTTCCGCGTTCTGAAGATGCTCCTGACAATGCTGCCAGGCCCGAAACCCCTTCTGGAACTCGGCGATCGCCTCTTCGAGGGACAGGTCACCGCCCTCGAGCTGGTCGACCGCACCTTCGAGGGAGGCCAGGCGCTCCTCGAACGACGCGCTCTCGGTCGAAGTCTCTTCGTTTTCCCTTCGCTTCGCCATTCGTGTCAGTCCGTTTCCGCACGCTCGGAGTCGTCGGTTTTTTACAAAAGGAAAAAAAAGATACGATACACAAGGGAAAAACACAC
>CAYZGY010000679.1:0-4193 GCA_964478085.1 uncultured Planctomycetia bacterium | reverse complement strand
GTTTTTCTCCGACGGAAAACCTTCGCTCGGAAACACTTGCTCCACTCGAACCTGTGCCGAACCACCGGCGAGCCGAAGGTCCAGGAGGTCGTCGCGAGACAGGTCGCTGGCTCGCCGGATCGGACGTCCTTGCGGGTCCAGAGCCACCGAATAGCCACGCTCCAGAATCGCGAACGGGCTCAGCGCCCGCAGGCGGGAACTGAGCAGAGTCAGCGAATCATGACACTCCCGCATACGGTTGTAAAGATGAATCTGCAGGCCCTCGAGGGCCCCATCGAGAGCCCCAAACCTTTCCTGAACAACGAGTTGCGGATCGGAAAAGACCCTTCCGGCGGCCGCTCGAGCCAGGCGATGCGCGCCGTCCTGAGCACGAGTCCGGAGCTCCGATACGAGCGCCCGACGAGAGGCCTCGAGGCGCGACCGGAGATCGGTGAAATTCGGAGAGACGAAGCTCGCCGCTGCGGTCGGCGTCGGCGCGCGCGCGTCCGCGACGAAGTCGGCGATCGTGAAGTCGACCTCGTGTCCGACTGCCGAGACGACGGGCTTCGCGGCACGAGCGACGGCGCGAGCGACGGGCTCTTCGTTGAAGGCCCAGAGGTCTTCGAGCGATCCGCCGCCACGCGTGACCACGATGACGTCGACGTCCGCTTCCTCCCTCGAGAGGAGATCGACAGCGGCCGCGATCTCTCCCGCGGCGCCGTCACCCTGCACGCGCACAGGGACGAGTCGCACCTGGGCACCCGGATTGCGCTCCTCGAGGATGCGGAGAAAGTCCAGCACCGCCGCGCCCGTCGGAGACGTGACGAGCCCCACTCGGCGCGGAAAGAACGGCAGCTCGCGCTTGCGGTCCTCGTCGAAGAGCCCTTCCTCGGCGAGCTTCGCCTTGAGCTGCTCGAAGGCGACCTGGAGATCGCCGACGCCCTCGGGCTCGATGCGCTCGGCGACGAGCTGATAGACCGAACGCGGCTCGTAGACGGTCACCTTTCCCGTGACGACGATCTTCATGCCGTCTTCGAGATCGAACTTCATACGAGCGACACTCGAACGCCACATCACCGCGCCGACTTGAGATGACGACGAGCGGGAACCGAGCGCAGGCCGGTCGTCCACGAGCGAGAAGTAGACGTGACCCGACGGCGGCTTCGCGAGACCCGAGACCTGCCCGCGGATGCGCAGGCGGCCGAAGGAGCTCTCGAGGATGCCTTTGAGGGACCGCGAAAACTCGCTGACCGACCAGATGCGATCGGCCGAGCCGTCGCCCCCGTGCCCGGACGGCTCGCCTCGTCGCTCGGACCATCGCGCGGGCATGCCGGCTCCTCCTTCCTCTTCCCGGAATCGCGGCGAGCGCTCAGTCGTCGCCGGTCAACATCACACGCTCGATCGACGTAGCCTTTCCTGTATCGGCATCGACCGTCACCAACGCGCCGCAAAGTCTCACGTCGCCATTCGGAACGTCGAAAGGCGCGTGCATGCTCGTCTCGAACTTGTAGATGACGTTGCGCTTGTCACGCCCGATGACGGAGTCGTAGGGCCCCGTCATGCCGAGGTCCGTGATGTACGCTGCGCCACCGGGGAGAACACGTTCGTCGGCCGTCGGAATATGCGTATGCGTCCCGAAGATGCACGAGACCTCGGATTCGAATCGCCAACCGATCGCGACCTTCTCGCTCGTCGCTTCGCAGTGAATCTCGACGAAGATGATCGGCGTCTGCGGCTTGATCTCCTTGATCGCACGCGAGATGCCCCGAAAGGGACAGTCGACAGGGTTCATGAAGATGCGGCCGAGCGCCGTGATGACGCCGACGCGCACACCGTTACGAGTCTCGAAAACTCCCGAGCCCTTGCCGACGCTTCGCGGCGGGAAGTTGAGTGGGCGCAAGAGCCGCCGATCCCGTTCGAGCACCGGAAGGATCTCGCGACGCCGCCAGGTGTGATCTCCACTCGTGACGACGTCGACACCGGTACGCACGATCTCCTTGAACAGGTTCTCGGTGATCCCGGAGCCCTGCGCGGCGTTCTCGCCGTTCGCGATAACGAAATCGATCTTGTGCTCTTCGATGAACGCCGGGACGACGCTATTGACGATCTCTCGTCCCGGCTTGCCGACGATGTCGCCGATCAGAAGGACCCGAATCTCCACGACGAAACTACCTCGCGTATTCGACCGCGCGCGTCTCGCGCAGGAGGGTCACCTTGATCTCGCCGGGGTAAGTCAGCTGCTCCTCGATCTCGTTCGCGATGTCGCGGCAGAGACGGATTGCCTTCTTGTCGTTGACCTTCTGCGAGTTGACGAAGACGCGCACCTCGCGGCCCGCCTGAATCGCGTTGGCCGCCTTGACGCCCGGAAAGCTGAGAACGACCGACTCGAGCTTCTCGAGACGCTTGATGTAGCGCTCGAGCGTCTCGCCGCGAGCCCCGGGACGCGATCCGGAGATCGAGTCGGCGGCCTGCGTGACGACGGCGTAGATGGTCTCCTGCGGAACGTCGTTGTGGTGCGAAGCGATCGAGTTGACGACCTCGGGCGGCTCGTCGTAACGACGCGCGAGGTTGGCGCCGATCTCGGGGTGACCGCCTTCGATCTCGTGGTCGATCGCCTTGCCGACGTCGTGAAGAAGCGCGCAACGCTTGGCGAGTGTCACGTCGAGCCCGAGCTCGCCCGCGATCATACCGGCGAGCTCCGCACACTCCTTGACGTGATAGAGCACGTTCTGGCCGTAACTCGTGCGGAACTTGAGGCGGCCGAGCAGCGTGATGATCTTCGGGTGGACTCCGGGAATGTTGAGGTCGTAGACCGCTTGCTTTCCCTCGTCCTGGATGATGTCGTTCATCTCCCGCTTGGTCTGCTCGACGATCTCCTCGATACGCGCAGGGTGGATACGACCGTCCGAGATCAGCGTCTGCATGCTTCGACGCGCCATCTCGCGACGAATGCTGTCGAAACACGAGACGATGATGACGCCCGGCGTGTCATCGACGATGACATCGACTCCCGTCGCCTTCTCGAAGGCGCGGATGTTTCGTCCTTCGCGACCGATGACGCGACCCTTCATCTCGTCGTTGGGGATCTCGATCGTGCTCGTCGTGATCTCCTGACAGTAGGTCGAGGCCATCCGTTGAATGGTTGTAGCGAGGATTTCGCGGCTGCGCGTCTCGCTCGTCTCCTGTATCCGCTCCGTCATGCGAGCGATGATCGTATCCTTCTCGTGCTCGAACTCCGTCTCGAGCTTCTGAAGGAGCATGCGCTCGGCATCGTCACGGCTCAGGTTCGTGATGCGATAGAGGTTCTGCTTCTCCTCCTCGATCACCTGCTCGAGCTCCTGCTCGCGACGCTCGAGCATGCTGCCTCGCTTGTCGAGGCTCTTGTCCTTGTTCTCGAGGTAGCTCTCCTTGTAGTTGAGAAGGTCGAACTTGCGATCGAGGCTGTCCTCTTTCTTGTCGAGGCGAGACTCCTGACCCTGAAGCTCCTTGCGCTTGGTGTCGATCTCCCCCTCGACCTTCTCGCGATGAACTTTCAGATTCTCCTGAGCCTTCTGTTCAATCTCCTGCGCGAGCTCCTTGGCTTCCTTTTCGGCGCTCTCCAGAATCTTGTCGGCCGCCTTGCCCGCCTGCGAGAGCTTCGCTCGCAAGACGAGATGCGCGCCGAATCCGAGCACAGCACCGACACCCAAGCCGACCCCCAGGTTTGCTGGATCCATCGAATCTACCTTTCCCGTCGGGGACGAGAGAGTACGGCGAAGCTTCGGAGATCAGGGAAGCTCGTCGAGAGATGCGCGGGATTCGCGAATGGGGAATCCACCTCCGCGTATGCGCCGGTCGTTTCGCGACGACCCGATTCGTATTCCAGCAGGGCTGGCCCGACCTCCGGTCGAAGCTGACCGGAAAACCGCCTCGCCCTACCTATTCCTCACCGGCCCGATAGCAACCCGTGGCGCTGGAAAACCCTCCGGGAGCGCGCAGGGGTACCCGCGACGGCATCCTCGGTGGAACGCAGAACCTTCTCGATCGACGATCTTCGTGTACGTGATTTCCGAACAGAGCCGTGCCGTGAACAGCCGCTCCCGTCTCCTCCGCTACCCACGACAGCGTCATTCCGAAGACCCGGGCCCCCCAAGACCCGGGACCCAGGAGGCCCGAATCTAAACGGCGGTTCCCGCCCGAGCAACCCCGAATCGTGCACGAGCAACGCCGAAACC
>CAYZGY010000678.1:0-4776 GCA_964478085.1 uncultured Planctomycetia bacterium | reverse complement strand
GGACGTTTCCAACTTTGGGGGCGACTCCCGTCAGCAGCCACGCGCTGCGCTTCTGGTACATCAGTCCGCGCGTGCCGTCGATCGGGTCGAAGAGGTTCTGCCAGCGCGTATCCTCGAGCTCGACGCCTCGCGGTAGCGTGACGTAGCCCTCGTGGAGCCCCTCGGCGACGACGGCGATCGGGAAGTGCGGTGCGATCTCGCGCTCGAGCCATTCGACGATGAGCTCCTCGCTGACGCGGTCGATCGCGTAGATCGTGTCGCCCGAGGTCTCCTCGGACACCTCGCTCAGCGATGAGCTCGCGGCGCTTTCGGCTTCCTCACACGCGGCGACGACGCGGCGGACGATCTCGTGATGGAGATTTCGTATCACGCGGAGGAGAAGGTCGCGTTCGGCGGGCGCGTCCATCATGCTTGACCGTTGCTCTCGTCAGAGGCTCCGGCGTCGCGCAACTCGGCCGCCTTGAGCTCGGGCGACGTATCGCTGAGGAAGTTCCCTCCGCCGAGCTCCGGTCCGCCCTGGTACTTGAGGAGCCCCGGCTTGCGCAGGACGGGCTGGATCTGCACGAAGGAATGGTAGGCGCCGTAGTCACCGCCGTCCGTCGGCGCTTGGTGGAGCGTCAAGACGTACGGGAACGGCACTCCCCAGAGAGCATCGAGGTTCGCGCAGACATCACGCAAGGTGCACGCGAGATCGCTCCGCTCGTGCGCCGAGAGCGTCGTGAAATCCGCATGAGTTTCCCGCGGAACGACGTAGAGCTCGTAGGCGAATCGCGCGAAGTACGGCACGAACGCGATGGCCGAGTCGCGCTCGGTCACGACGCGACGGCCGTCGTCCATCTCGGCAGTAACGATGTCCTGAAGAAGGATGCGGCCCTTCTCGTCCTGATGACGTCGCGCAACCTCGACCTCGGTCTGCGTCGTTCGGAAGACGAAGTTCGTCGCGTAGATCTGTCCGTGCGGATGCGGATTCGAGACGCCGACTTCCTTACCGCGATTCTCGAAGATCAGCACGTGCTCGATCTCGGGACGCGCGCCGAGCTCCCGCTGCTGCTCCTGCCACACCTCGACGACGCGATCGACCGCGTCGTCGTCGAGAGCCCCGAGCGAGCCGTCGTGATGAGGACTGTAGCAGACGCCGCGCGCTACGCCTTCGGCTCGTCGGCTCGCGAAGATCTCGTGCTCCGTCTCGGCCGGCTCGGGAGCCTCGCCCCCGACGCAGGGATGATCGTTGTCGAAGACGAAGACGCCGCCGTAGTCCGGATTGCGCTCACCATGGACGCGTTCGTTACCGGGACAGAGGTGACAGTCGGGCTCGTATCGCGGAGGTCGCGACTCGCTCGAGCGCACCTGCGCACCGTTCCAAGGCCGATTCTGACGATGCGCTGCCACGATCACCCACTCCTGCCGGAGCGGGTGCCAGCGCTGCTCCCAGACGGGAGGCGTCGTGGACTCGGTCGACGTAATCTCTCGCGTCGTCTCGCTCGTGCGGGTGTCACTCATCTCAGAGAATCATCGCGTGCTGCGCGCGGACGGTCAACGACGGCCGAAAACGCAGCGGCTCGAACGCTTATCGGAAGTCCCGAGCGCGAGTTCGTGTGCTGTTTGACGCCCTTCGGAACGAGATGGAACACTCCTCCGTCGAGTTCCCGCATCCGGGAGCCATCGGAAGTCAGCCACAGAGACCGGAATGCAGCACGACCTCAAGATCGAAAAGAAGACGCCGAAGCTTCCCATCCGCGAGATCGCGGAGAAGCTCGGGCTCGGAGAGGACGACTATCTCCCGCACGGTCGTGTCATCGCGAAGCTTCCTCTCTCGCTTGCCAACGGTGGACGCAAGCCGAAGGGCAAGCTCGTCCTCGTCACCGCGATGAGCCCGACGCCGTCGGGCGAAGGAAAGACGACGACGTCGATCGGCCTCGCCGACTCGCTCAACGCGCAGGGCCACAGCGCGAGCCTGGCGATTCGCGAACCATCGCTCGGGCCGTACTTCGGGATCAAGGGCGGCGGTACGGGCGCGGGACACGCACAGGTCGTTCCCGCGGAGGACATCAACCTCCACTTCACGGGCGACATCGCCGCGGTCTCGAAGGCGGCCAACCTGCTCGCGGCCGTCATCGACAATCACCTCCACCACGAGAACAAGCTCGGCATCGACCAACGGCGCATCACGTGGAAGCGTGTCGTCGATCTCAACGACCGAGCCCTGCGCGACATCGTCATCGGTCTCGGTGGACCGCTGCACGGCATCCCGCGCAAAGACGGTTTTTACATCGCGCCCGCGTCGGAGGTCATGGCCGTCCTCTGCCTCGCGACGAGCTTTCCCGACCTGCGCGAGCGCATGCAGAAGATGATCTTCGGCTACACGAAGAAGAACAAGCCCGTCGCGGTAGCCGATCTCGAGATCGACTCGGCGATGGCGGTCCTCCTGCGTGACGCGATCCTGCCGAACCTCGTGCAGACCCTCGAGCACACGCCGACCTTCGTCCATGGCGGCCCCTTCGCGAACGTCGCGCACGGCTGCTCGAGTGTGCTCGCGACGCGCATGGGTCTCCAGCTCAGCGACTACCTCGTGACGGAAGCGGGCTTCGGGACAGACCTCGGCGCCGAGAAGTTCTTCAATCTCAAGTGTCGCATGGCGGGACTGAAGCCTGCAGCGTCGGTCATCGTCGCGACGCTCAAGGCGCTCGAGTTCCACGGCGGCTACAAGGCCGGTGGCGGCTGGGACAACCTGCGGCGACACATCGCCAACGTGCGTCGGTTCGGCGTCGAGCCGGTCGTCGCCATCAATCGTTTCCCGGACGACACGACGCGCGGGCTCAACAAGCTTCGTCGCGCCTGCGAGAAGGAAGGCGTGCGCTGCGCCGTCTCGGAAGTCTACGCGAAGGGCAGCCAGGGAGGCGGAGAGCTCGCGGACGCGGTCGCCGAGATCGCCGCGGAGTCGTCGCCGAAGGACTTCAAGCTTCTCTACAAGGAGAAGCTCGGCCCACGCGCGAAGATCGAGACGATCGCGCGAGAGATGTACGGCGCGGACGGCGTCACGTTCACCGCGGCCGTCGAGCGTCGCTTCGTTCACTTCGAGGAGATGGGCTACGGCCACCTTCCGATCTGCATGGCGAAGACGCCGATGTCGTTCAGCGACGACCCGAAGGCCGTCGGTGCGCCCGAGGGCTTCACGATCACGATCAACGATGTGATGCTCTCGGCCGGTGCGGGGTTCATCGTCGCCATCGCGGGCAACGTCATTCCGATGCCCGGCCTGCCGAAAGTCCCCGCGGCGCTCAAGATCAAGGTCGACGACGAGGGCAACCTGATCCAGAAGTGACGATTCGGCGGCGAAATCTGTGAAATTCGCCGGATCCGATTCAAGATCCGGTGACCGCGAAACGTCCAACCGCTACACTCCCTGCGGTCTTGGACCTCGCGATGTCGCCCGAACACGACCAGAACTCCCCTCTCAAGAACGACCCTGACGGACCTTCGGGGCCCGTGGCCTTCTTCCTGTACGTCGCGCTGGCCGTCCTGCTGACCTGGCCGCTCGCGCTGCACCTCGGTGACCGGCTTCCCGGGGGCAACAACGACCTCTTCCAGAACTACTGGAACTTCTGGTGGTGGCAGACGAGCGTCCAGGAGCGTGGCGAGCTGCCGTACTCGACCGACCTCTTCTTCGGCGGCACGGACACCTCGCTCGCGTTTCACACGCACTCGCCCGCCAACATGATCTGGACAGCACCCGCGTGGCTCTTCGGCAGCCCGGCGCTCGCGCTCAACCTCGCGACGCTCGGCGGCTTCGTGCTCGCGGCGTTCGGCGCGTATTTCCTCGCGCGCGAGCTCTTCGGTGATCGCCGCGCGGCCTTTCTCGCGGGCATCGTCTTCGCGTTCGTGCCGCAGCACTTCGAGCAGAGCCTCGAGCATCTCAACCTCTCGAGTTACGGAGCGATGCCGCTCTTCCTCGCGTACGTGATTCGCGGGACGCGTTCGGGTTCTTGGCGAGATTGGATGCTCTGCGCGTTCTGGTTCGCGGTGAACAGCCTCTTCTCTTGGCACAACGGATTGATGATCGTGCCCGCTGCGCTGCTCGTCTTCGCGTTCGAGCTCGCGATGACCTCGGCTCCGAGGCGGGAAGTGCTCACCCGAGCGAGCGTCGCCGGAGTCGTCACGGTTCTCCTCGTCCTCCCGTTCGCATGGCCGATGATCTCGGAGATGCTCGACGGTGCCAACTACTTCCACAAGGGCAAGGTCCACAAGCCGATCGATCCGTTCTTCCTCGTCGTGCCCTCGTCACAGCATCCGATTTGGGGAAGCCTCACGGACGAGCTCTACGCGGAGTATCGCAGCTACCGATCGGTAGGATTCACGGCGTACGTCGGGCTCGCGGCCGTCGCGCTCGTCGTTTCGGGGCTCTTCGTGCGCGGTCGAGGCGAGAGCGAATCGAACGAGAGTGGAGAAGCGCGCCCGCTGCGCGAACGCCTCGCGCCGCTCGTCTGCGCGACGATCTTCCTCGGCTACCTCGCGCTCTCCTTCGGCTCGAAGCTCCGTTTTCAGAAGGTCGACTACGACGTCTCGCTGCCCTTCGCGCTCGTCGAGGAGGCACCGCTCTTCAAGACGCTGCGCGTCGCGAATCGATTCCTGATTCCCGCGATGATCGGCCTCGCGCTCCTCGTCGCGTGGTCCGGGCGTACTTGGCTCGCCCGCGCGGAGGCTCGCGGACGCGCCAAGGCCGTGTTTCTCGTTCTCGTCGGCGTCCTCACACTCGACTTTCTCTGGATCCCCTACCCG
>CAYZGY010000677.1:0-4784 GCA_964478085.1 uncultured Planctomycetia bacterium | reverse complement strand
ATGCGTGAGCCACAGGTTGGCGAGGGGTGTACCAGGTTTACAGGGAACGTGCGTTCCGCGCTGGAAGCCGCTCGAGCGCCCGCCGGCGAGAACGATCGGAAGATCGTTGTACTGGTGCGTCGTGCCGTCGCCGAGACCGGCACCCATCGTGAAAATCGTGTTGTCGAGGAGCGACGTGCCGCCGGCCTCCTCGATCTTGTCCATCTTCTCGAGGAGACGGTTGAACGCGAAGACGTGAAACTTGTCGAGCTTGAGGAGATCCTCGAGGTGGCGACGCGGGTTGTGGGTCATCGCGTGGTGACTGTGCGGCTTCTCGAGGATGCCTTCCCAGTTCGTCGGAGTCGTCCAACGCTCGGGACCGACCATCAGCGTGCCGACGTTGGTCACGCCGGCCTGAAGCGCCGTCACGAGCAGATCGCCCATGAGATGGATGTACTCGTTTCGAGGCAGGTGCTCCTCGGGTCGCTCGATCGCGGCGCGAGCGAGCTCGGCCTTCATCGACTCGATGCGATCCATGCGCTTCTCGATCGTCCGAATGGCCTGGAGGTACTCCTCGAACTTGCGTTGATCCGATCGGCTGAGCCGCTTGCGGAGACTCTGTGCGTTGCCGAGCGCGAGCTCGGTGATATCTCGAGAGCGCTTGTTCCCCGAGATCCCGAAGAGACGATCGTAGACTTTGCGAGGATTTCGCATCGACGGGGCGACATACCCCGTGTCGTACCACGACATGTTGTCGAAGTAGATCGACTCGATGTTGTTCTTGTGGTCGTTGCAGCTGAGCTCGAGCGTCGAGTACGGCGTTCCCTGGCCGATGCCGTCCGCTACAACATGATCGAGCGTTCGAGCGAGCGGGTAGGCCGAGTTCTCGACCTCGTACGGCGCGACGCTCGTCAGGAAGCAAGACGCGGCTTGCGCGTGCGAGTCCGTCCCCTGCTGGAACGGTCGGTCGAGCCCGGTGATCAGAGAGATCTTCTCGCGCATCGGATGGAGCGGCGCGAGCGTCGGCGTGAACGTCATCTCGTGCGAGCCGACGGGAACCGACTCTCCCTCGAAGCGCCAAACGTTGTTCTGTCCCGCGAAGTTCGGTAGCTTGCGGTCGCCTTCTCCAGGGAAGAACCCACGTCGCGTGATGCCGTTCGGCAAGTAGTAGAACGCGAGACGCTGCGCCGGCTTCTCGTCAGCCTTCGCTCCGTCTTTCGCGAAGCAGGTGCTGCTGAAGCTCTCGAGCCACGGAAGGCTCAGAGCAGCCCCACCGACTCCGGCGAGGAAACGACGTCGACTGACGGAGTGAGTCTTCTGATCTTGTTTCGGCTTCATCTCGGGCTCTCTCGGCTTCGAGGTATCGCTCTGTTCTACTTCTTTTCCGGCTTCGAGTCTCGCTCGAATCCCTTGCCTGCGCGCATGTTCTTGCGAAGAAAAGGCTCACTCATCGCTACGCTCTTGAGCACGGCGCGCATCTGGTCTTTCCCCGCCATCGCCTTCTCCGTCATGCCATCGAGCGCCGGCGAGTCTGCGGGACCGAGCTCACGACCGAGCGCGTACGACAGGAGGTGCGCACAGAAGCCGCGAACGAAGCGGTCCTTCTCCTTGAGAAGCAAACTCTTGAACTCGACGGCGGACTGGAACTCGTGCTGGTTGAAAAGCACTCCGTCCGGCTCGATGTCGCGCCCGTTTTCGTACTTGTCCCGCCAGACACCCGTCGGTCCGTAGTTCTCGAGCGCGAACCCGAACGGATCGATCTTGTTGTGGCATCCCGCACAGTCCTCTCGCTTGCGATGATCCGCGAGGCGCTCGCGAATCGTCATCTTCGCGATCTTCTCGTGGTCGCCCTCGGGCAGCGGAGGCACGTCGGCCGGAGGTGGCTCGGGAGGATCGTTGAAGATCACGCCGTTGAGCCATGCGCCTCGTGTGATCGGCTGCGTTCGTGTCGGAGTCGAGGTCATCGTCAGAACGGCAAGGTTCGTGATGACGCCGCCCTGTCGCGGATCGTCGACCTTGACACGGTGGAAGGTCTGCACTTGGACTTCCGTCGGCGCCTTCCCGTTTCCTCGGTAGTTCGCCTCGAGCATCTTGCTGCGGTAGCTGAACTTCGGATCGAGCAGCTCCACGATCGACCGATCCTCGATGTAGACCGTCTCGAACAGGAGCAAAGGCTCGGACATCATGTGCAGGCTGCTGCGGTAGCCGTGGTAGTAGAAGTACGGGTACTTCTTGCGGTCCGGAATCGCCGTGACGAGTCGCTCGAGCTGCAGCCACTGCGGCGCGAAATTCTCGCAGAAGCGTCCGGAGCGGCGATCATCGAGCATCCGATCGATCTGCGCGCTGAGCGTATCGGGGGCGCTCAGCTTGCCGGCCGCCGCTACATCCAGAAGCGTGTCGTCGGGTATGCTGCTCCAGAAGAACAGCGAGAGACGCGACGCGAGCTCGAAGTCGTCGATGCGTTCGCGCCCGGCGACCTCCTTCTCGCCGCCTCCGTTCCGGGAAGACTCTGCGCTCGGCGACTCGTAGATGTAAAGGAAATCGGGCATGCCTAAGATCGCCCCGACGACCGTGCGCATCGTCGACTCGTGCGAGGCTCCTGCAGCGATCTCGACCTCGGCAAACTTCAGGAAGCGATCACGAGTTTCCGGATCGGCGGGGCGTCGAAACGCACGCCGGAGGAGATGATCGATGCGCTTGCGGAGCACGAAGTCCTCGCCCGGTTCGGCGAAGTAGCGATTCCAGCTGCGGCACTCCTTCGCGTTGAGATCGGGGCTCTCGACGATCGTCTGGCTGAGCTGCAGAAACGACTCCATCAGGAGAGGCGAGAGGGTCAAGTGATCTGCACGATTGTCGAAGCCGTGCTCAGCACGCTTGTCCTGAGGAAACGCGGAGACGCCGCGGAAGCCCTCAGGGCGTTGATTGTCGATGTCCTTCGCGAGCGGGCGACTCGAAACGCGGACGCGGTCGGGCATCTTGCGCGTCTCGGGTCGAAAGTAGTTCTCGCGACGGCGCAGAAGCCTCTCGTTCATCGCGAAAATATCTCGATCGAGCTCGAGAAGATCGACGACCGCGTTGTTGTACTGGAAGCGGTTCATGCGCCGGATGGGCGTCGGCTCGAAAGGATAGCTCTCGAGAGCCTTCTCGAGATTCGCCCGAAGTGCCGCGACCATCGCCGCGCGCGTCGCATCCGAAAGCTCGGACTTGTCGACGGGCGGCATCTCTCGGTCGTGGAGCACGGAGATGATTTTCTCGATGATCTTCGGCTTCGCGCGCAGTGCCGCCGTCGAGTCGATCTCGCTCAGGTCGATGTTCCCTTTCGCGCGACGACCCTTGTGACACTTGACGCAGTGCTCACCGAACACGGTCGAAAGTGCCTCGAAGGACTCGTTCCCTACGGTGACTGGAGTCACGCCGATCGACAGAACCCACACGAGAAGGGTCGCAGTCTTGCTTTTCATTCCTCTTGGATCGCTCGCTCGGGGCCATGGGTAGAACGCGAGCGATTGTAGACGAGGCGGGAGGTCAATTCGAGAACTCGACCACCAATCCCAATTCGGCCAGATGGTACTGATCGCCGAACGTCTCGCGAAAGACCCTGAATCCGAGGTGTCCCGTGCAGTGCGCAGGCGCGACGCGCTCGACACCGAACTCGTCCCTGAGCTTGCGCGCCCTTCCTCGAATGTCCTTCGTCCCGTAGGGCAGTAGATGAAAATCGCCGAGCACGCGGAAAATGTCGTCGTTCAGCACTTTCCGCGCCTCCTCCGTGATGCGAGTCACGAGACTGTGTGAACAGCCGACCAAGAGCACTTCGCCCTCTTCGTCTCGAGGCTGAGGGAGAGCCCGGGCAGCCCGATCGTCTTGATCGAATCATCGGACATTCGTCGAGTCCGATCCGTCGACATCCACGTTCGAGTACCACGAGAAGTAGCCCGTGTACGGCGAACGCGTGACGAGGAGACTCACGCCAGGAGCAACCTCCCGATGCTCCTGGACGAACTCGACGAGGCGCGCGATACGCTCGATACGCGCGATACGCTCGCTGTCGTCTCTCGTCGTAGGGGGCGGAGTGCCTGGCGACATCGGGGGAGGCGCCTCGCAGATCTCGCGCGAACGAAAGTCGAATCCCTCTCGGGCGCGCTTTCACCCTTACCAAACTTCTGCGGCGAGATCCAGGCGACGTGCGGAAGCACTCGCCGAGATAGGTATTCCGACGGATGCGACCACGGCGATTCCGGTCAAGTTCGCATCGAGCACGAAGCGGGCAGGTCGAGCAAGGCCCGAAGAACGATCCCGGCAACCGCGCCGTTGAGCGCCCCGATGAGCCACCATCCCACGGACGGACTCACAGCCCCGCTGAGGAATCCCCCGACGTACCAAGCGACGATCACGGTAAGGATCCACCAAGCGGACTGGGCGACGCGTCGCCGCAGCGCGAGCCACTGAAAGATCGCGAGCACGGGTCCGCCGAACGCGACGGCGAGCCCGAGATCGAAGTCGGGGATGATGATTCGGAGTACCCCGAAACACGCGACACTCGACGGGCCGCTCAGGAGCCAGGCGATTGATGCGACACCGGAGCGACGAAGTAGAAACCACTGAAGCCAGCAACTCGCGATGACGGCCGAGCCCACCCCGATCGCCCCCGCGACACTCGCCGCCTGATCCGAAGCGAGCGATCTGCCGAGCGGTCCCGTCAGCAATTGTCTTCCTCATCGCCACTGCTCCAATGCACTCCCTCGCGGCAGAAGCCACGAGACGTGCCAGTACGGAGACCGAGATGCCATCGGCCATCCATCCCCAAG
>CAYZGY010000676.1:0-4795 GCA_964478085.1 uncultured Planctomycetia bacterium | reverse complement strand
GAACAGCTTCCTCGGACGCGTTAGCCAGCGCTCGGATCTCGCAGAGCTCCCAAATCCATGGGCGGTCACCCTCGAGCCCGTCGACCCGCAGGAGCTCGCGAGCCGCGGCATTGCAGTGGATCACTCGCTGGTTCCGATCGACGACGACGACGCCCTCGATCATGCTCGAGAGCACGGTGAGCAAGCGAACTTGACCGCGAGCTTTCGACTCCCTCTGCTCGAGTAGCTCTCGTGCCATTCGACTGACAGCTCGACCGACTCGAGAGAGATCGTCAACGGGCTCCGCGGACGTCAGACGGGCCTTCTCCTCGCCAGCGATCGCCTCGGCCTCCGTCGCGAGTCGACTCAGTGGCCGACTGTGACGAAACGCGAAGGCTCCCGCCGCACACAGCCCCAGAAGTACGGCGAAGCAAGACGACAACACCAATCGTCCCCGGGCCTGCGATATCTGTGCGTCCACGGAGTCGGAGAACACGGAAGACCGCACGTATCCCAACGAGCCGGCCGCGCCGGGAACTCGCAAGGCCACGTAGACCATCGGACGCTCGAGTGTTCCGCTGCGGCGCGTCGCCGACCCAAAGCTCTCTTCGCGAGCACCCAGAACCTCTGGCCTATTCGAATGATTATCCATACGGCTGGGCTCTGCCAACGAATCAGCCAGAACCAGCCCAGTCTCATCGAGCACCGTGATTCGGGCGGACAACTCCGCTCCCGCAACGCGAATCGACTGCAAGAACTCGTCGCTCGGCCCGGACGTCAGCGCAGGAACCGCGAGCTCTTTCATAGCGATCGCATGGTGCCGGAGGTCCGTTAGAACCCCCTCTCGCACGTGACTTTCGATCCACCGAGCAAAAGAAAACGCGGAGACCGAAACCACCACTACGGATGTGAGGGCGTATCCGACGAAAAGCGTGCGAAACGAAATGGATTGAAACATGCGACGGAGGATCTCAGAGAAACACGGATCGATATCCGATCCCACGTAAGGTTTCGATGACCCCGCGATAGGGGCCGATCTTTCGCCGAATCGACGCGACCCGTACGTCGATATTCCGATCCACAACGAACGAGTCCTGACCGACCATTTCGTCGAGCAAGGCGTCTCGGGTAAACGCCCGGGCCGGATGAGACAAGAGAAAATGGAGGAGACGAAACTCGGCACCGGAGAGTGACACTGCCTGATCGTCGACACTCACGGTTCGAGCCTCACCGTCGACGATCAAGCCCCTCCGGACGATCGGGTTCTCGACGTCCTGCTCGCTTTGCGCACGAACACGGCGCAGAACAGCCTCGATCCGGGCGACGAGAACCAGCGAGCTGGCGGTCTTCGGGACATAGTCATCGGCGCCTGCTTCTAGTCCGCGTATGATGTCGTCCTCGTCGCTGCGAGTCGTGTGCATGATCAGCGGAATGGACCGGGTTTTGGAGTTTGCCCTCAAGCGTCGGCACACCTCCATACCGTCCAGACGTGGAAGCCCAAGATCCAAGAGGACGAGTGACGGAAGGTGCTTCAAAACGGCGTCGAGCCCGGCCAGCCCGTCGACAGCAGAGATCACTCGATAGCCGGAACGGGATAGAAGCGATTCCACCGCCTCGAGCGTATCCGCTTCGTCCTCGAGTAGCGCTATCGTCTCACCGGCCATTCAAGGAGTTTACCCGAGCCGACGGCGGGCATCAGCGATTTGTAGGGATCGGGCGAACAAACGGTCGCAGTCAGCTCGGATTCCTCGCTCTTACTCGGGAGGACGAGGAGCCTCGGCTGTCTCGCTGATCGTACGCGCAGCGCACCGCTAGCTTCTGGCTCTTGACGCTCGCCAGCCGCTGCAAGGGTCGCTCGCTGCGGAGAGCGCGAGCAGACCGAGAACGCCGTTAGGACGACAAGTCCGACCCGCGAGATCTCCTGCTCGAGAGCATTCGGAACGACTTATGGCCCCAAGGCTCGGTTCGAGGCTCTTGCTCTGCTGTCTCCCCCAAGTCACGTATTCGCGCCTCCGCTTCGGACACATCGTCGACCTCGAATTCGGTCGTGAAACCGACCGCACTCGCTCGCATGCCCCACGGCTTCCGTAGACCTCTTCAGCCGCAGCCGCACGGCTCCAAACTCCGAAGTGAAGGACACCGGGAACGTGACCTGCCCCCGAAATGGTACCACCCACTATCATAGTCTCGGAACGACCTCAGCGGTCAGCCGGGATGCGTCACGGTAGCTGGTGCGGCGGATCGCGAAGGTGGCGATAACTCGGCGACGGTCGTCGTCGAATCGGTCGGCTCGGCGGTGCTCGTCAGTCGTTCGAGAACCCGACGTGCACGGTAGCGTTTTTGACGGCGGCGATGGTTACGCCGTCCCTTGGGAGAGGACTGATAGCGAGCTCCAGCGGCACGTCGCGTCTCGGCGCGAGAGGTGTTTCGGCAGGACTCTCCGCAGTAACGGTTACCTCGGTCGCAGGAGGAACAGACGGAGACGAGCGACCCGCAACGGTCGCAGCAGAAGAGTCGAGAGGTCGAGTCCGCCACGTAGCATCTGGACAGGCGCCGCCTCTTCGAGGAAAGTGGCCCTGTCCTTTTGATGAGGGCTTCCCGAAGATCGCCAAATCATTGACGGAGAGCCCGTTTTTCATCGGGGAAAGCGGGGCAGAGTAAGCGTGACGGATCGGCGTCTCAAGACGCTCGAGAGATCGATCACGGAGAACGAGCGCGAAGCCCAGAAGGGCGGGGTGGCGGGGTATGGACGTCTCGTAGAGAGAGGCGGGTTATCGGAAGCGGAGTTGCGGGGTACGGGTCAAGCCGGCGGATACGCGCGCTTTTCAACCGGCGTCGACAGAGTTCATGGACAACACGGGAACAGCGCGGCTTTCCCTCATGATGCTCGGTGGGTAGTCCCGTCTTCACGCAACAAACGGCGCTCTCGTGAATAAAGCAACACCCATAAGCCGGAAAAACCTCCAACGAGCAATAGACTGAGGAGCCACGGCGACACCCACGCTACGGACTGCAACGGCGGTGTCTCGCGCCACGAATTCCACCGCAGGATGATAGCCGACACAGTGATTACGCCCACCGTCACAAGCGACCACCGATACAGCGACAGCTGATTTCGCACGCTGCCTGCACGAAAGAGTGGAAAGGCGATCGCCCACCAAGCAACCGCCGTCGCCACGATCGCCGCAACGGCCGAGGTCCAATCCTGTGCCACCATAGCCGTGATCCACACCCAGCAAGTGCTGCCGAACATCGAACCGGCCAACGATCCTCGAAAGGCCGCTGGTGACACGGGCTGCGAGTCGAAGTGACGCTGCGCATCCGCCGCTGTCCCGTCCTGCGCGCGTATCTGACCTTGTCGTCGGTTGCCCCAGCTGATAAACGTCAGCAGGATCACGACGTAGAGGCTCCACGCGGGGATTTGATACCACAGCGTTGCAAAGACGCTGGGTGCGACGAGTCGAACCACGAGGTGACTGACAACAAGGAGCGCGACCAGCAGGGAAACCAGGCCCATCGTTCTCCACAAGAAACGTCGCTCGTCCGCCGACCGAGCGTGTTTGAGACTGGCGCGAGCACCGAAGACGGCCCCAGCCACGCCGATCAATGGACCCAGTATGGCTCCGATCATTCCCGAGCTGACGGCTGCGGACTTAACTGCGACCGCGGTGCCTTTCGCGCCACTCGCGACCAGCCCAACTCCCGTCGCTTGTGCAGAAGCAGTCGGCAGCAGAGCCAACACGCCGGTGGCAAACGCCTTGCTGGGCTTCGAACTGGAAAGCGAGGTTTCCACAAACGCGGCGACAGTTTTTCGTATCAGCTTTCGCCCACGTGACAGGCGCTGCTTGACAGCGTCCTCGCTCAACTCCATCAGCTCGGCAACTTTTCTGACCGACTGGTCCTCCCGATAGTACAGGACCAGCGGCTCGCGATAGTTCTCGGGAATGTCGCTCAGAATATCCCACAACATGGCCTGCTCTTCACACTCGATGACGCGCGTTTCGGGTAGTCCCTGCTGATAATCCACGAGGCCTTGTTCGATCTCACCTCCAGTCGCCCGCACTTTGTTGGCCTGAGAGCGAAAATGATTACGGGCAAGATTACGGGCGATGCCGCCCAGCCAACTGCGGAGCTTTGTCGCGTCACGCAGCTGGCTCAATTGTTGCCAGGCAGCAACAAATGTTTCCTGAGCGACGTCTTCGCTGGAACCACGGTCACCGATCGCACTGTAGGCGATGCTGCAGACGAACGTCTGATAACGCTCGACAATGCGTCCGAACGCCTCTTGATCTCCCCGGCGAGAGAATTCGACCCACTCCAATTCCGTGCTGCGGCTCATCATTTTCTTTAGTCTCCGCCTGTCGCAGGCGTTTTGCGTCGAGCGGAAACCACTATCGATTCACGCGATGGGATTTCCCTCAACCGAAGACGGGTCTTGATTCTGGTACTCGATAATAGAGTGGCCGTATCACAGGCCTTGGTGACAAAAAAATGGAGCGTTCTTACCTCGCAGCAGCGTTTTGGCCTGATTTCTCAGGACGTAACCCCGTAGGGTCAAGAACAGCATGAGCCGCCTACCTGTAGGTGGGACGAAGAACTGGCCAGAAATGGCGGGCGGGAGGTAACACTTCGCGCCGGCGAGCCGGTTTGAAACGTCGCTCTTGACGATACACGTCGGCTCGCGACGCGCGCAACATCGAATCGCGCTCGAGCGAAGACGTCAAGGGCTTGGAGACCTCGTTCTCGGCCCTCCGCGGCCATTATCTGGGCCTTCAGTTCTCGGAAGACCACTCGTTCCGAGAGTCATGAATATGAT
>CAYZGY010000675.1:0-4821 GCA_964478085.1 uncultured Planctomycetia bacterium | reverse complement strand
CATCACGAGCTTCCCGAAGGGCTCATCGACCCGTTCCTCAAGACCGTCGCGTTCTACAGCGGGGCGAAGAAGGTCGCCGCGTGTCACTACTACGCGACCCACCCGATGAGCTACTACGGCGACGGCCGCGTCTCGAGCGACTTCGTCGGGCTCGCGCGAAAAGCGCGGCAGAAGGCGGAGCCCGGCTGCACGCACGTGTACTTCACAGGCTGCGCCGGCAACATTGCCTGCGGAAAGTACAACGACGGGTCGAAGGAGCGCCGCTCGATCTTGATGCGCCGTTTGCTCGACGCGATCGTCGCTGCGGATGCCGAGCTCGAGCCGCGCGCGATCGACCGTGATCGTGTCGAATGGCGGACCGAGGAGCTTCTTCCGTCGCCACGGAAGACTCTCGACACGGGCGCGCTCAGGCGACAGATTGCCGATCGCTCCCGCAGGGTCGTCGGGCGCAATCGACCCTCGTTCACGCTCGCCTACCTCGAGCGTCTCGCTCGCAAGGAGCCGATCCTCCTGAGCTCGCTCCGCATCGGCAGCGCCACCCTCCTCCACCTGCCCGCGGAGTCTTTCGTCGAGTACCAGCTGCGCGCGCAGAAGATGGCCGAGGAGGATTTTATCGCGACCGCGGCTTACGGCGACGGCGGACCGTGGTACATCCCGACGCGCGAGGCCTACCCGCAAGGCGGCTACGAGGTGAGCGTGGCGTTTTCGGATCCTTCGATCGACGAGAAGATGACACGCGGGATCGAGAAGCTGCTCAGCTGAACGCGAGACGAGCGTGCGCGGTCACTTCTCGGGCTGCTTCGTGGCTCCCTCGCGCATCTCGGCGAGCCAGCGCTTCGCCATTTTCGTCATGAGCTTCGTGCGACCGGGATTCGTCTCGGAGAGATCGGTCTTCTCGCCGAGATCTTTCGAGAGGTCGAAGAGTTGTTCCTTCTTCGCCTTCTGGCGTCCCTTTGCTCGCACCACGAGCTTCCACTTGCCCTGACGAACCGCGAGCTGCTGTCCGGCTTGCCAGTAGAGTGTGCGGCCCTCGAGGGGCGAATCTCTCGCCTCGCTTCGAAGGATCGGCGAGAGATCGATGCCGTCGAACGCGATCTCCTTGGCGTTTCGCACCTCTGCGAGCGAGACCATCGTCGGAAAGAGGTCGAAGCTCATGCCGAGGTGATGGGACGTCGTTCCGGGCCGGATCGTGTCTGGCCAGAAGGCGATGGCGACGACGCGGTGGCCACCTTCCCAAACTGTCCCCTTCGTGCCGCGGAGAGGTCCGTTCGAGCCCCACCTCGTGCCGCCGTTGTCCGAGAGGAAGAAGACGAGCGTCCTTTTTTCGAGGCCGTTCTTCTTCAACGTCGCGACGATGTCCCCCACGCCGCGGTCGAGCTCCACCATCATCTCGCGATAGGCGCGCTTGCGCCAGGCGGCATCGCGCTTCTCGGGAACGACCTTCCCTTCGACGCGAAAGGCCGGGTCCTTCGGTCCTTGAAACGGCGTGTGCGGCGCTTCGTGAGCGACGTAGGCGACGAAAGGCCGGTCCTTGTTCTTCTCGATGAACTTCTGTGCGTGCTTCGTGATAAGGTGCGTCGAGTAGCCCTTTTCCTTCACGAGCTTCGCGTCGTGCCACCAGTCGAAGATTCCCATGCGGTCGAAGTGCGACTGGTAGTCGATGTTCCCGCTGACGAATCCGCGGAACTGATCGAAGCCCTGCGCGGTCGGGTTGTACTTCTTGTCGTAGCCCAGGTGCCACTTGCCGAAACAGCCCGTCGCGTAGCCCGCGCCTTTGAGTACTTCGGCGAAGGTCGTCTCGGAGAGCTGGAGGCCGTGGTGCCGATTCTGCTTCGGGTCGGCGAAGATCACGCCCTCGACCGAGGCGCGCTGCTGGTAGCGACCCGTCAGGAGCGCGGCACGCGTCGGGCTGCAGACGACGCCGTTGGAGTGGAAATCGGTGAAGCGCAGACCGCTTTTCGCGAGTGCGTCGAGGTGCGGTGTCTCGAACGTCGCCTTGCCGTCTTTCCGGGCTCGGTAGCAGCCGGCGTCGCCGTAGCCCATGTCGTCCGCGAGGATGATGACGAAGTTGGGACGCTCGGCCCGGAGTTGTGCGAGCGTCGCGAGAACGAGCAGAGCAGAAGCGAAAGGTATGCGCATTTGTCGTAAGAGCCTCTTGCGATAAGGAACCGGGCGTTTCATTATCTCCGGAAAGATCCCCATCGAGGACAGAAACCATGGCGATTACGGTCGGCAAGAAGGCCCCCGCCTTCACGCTCAAGAATCAGGATGACGAGTCGGTGAAGCTCTCCGACCACTCCGGGCCGAACTCCGAAGGCAAGTGGGTCGTGCTCTACTTCTACCCGAAGGACGACACCCCGGGATGAACTGTCCAAGCTTGTGAGTTCACAAGCGGACTGGAGGGACTCGAGGAGCTCGACGCTGTCGTTCTCGGGTGCAGCCCGGACTCGACCGAGAGCCACCGAAAGTTCATCGAGAAGCACGACATCGCGATCAGCCTACTCTCCGACCCCAATCACAAGGTCATGGAGAAGTACGAAGGCTGGGGCGAGAAGAACATGTACGGCAAGATCAAGGAAGGCGTGATCCGCTCGACCGTCCTGATCGACCCCGACGGCAAGGTCGCGCACCACTGGAGGCGCGTCAAGGCGAAGGGACACGCTGAGAGCGTCGCGAAGAAGATCGCTGAATTGCGGTCGGCGTAACAGCCCGTTGAAAAAGTCGATTAGGCGTCGCTCAGCCTCGAGCCGAACGATTTCGTCTTCGGCCCGGCGTTTCTCGCAATTTGCTCGTTGAGTTTCCGCGATCAAACGTGCCGGCAGCAAGTTCCTAATGGAATCGTACGCGCGCCCAAGCGTCAACCACTGGTTCTGGCCCGCTTCCCGGAGTGCCTATCGAAACAGGTTCCTACGGCGCCGGCAGCAGGTCCAGCTGCCCGCTCAAGAACCACGGCACGATCAGCGACTGACGCTTCGCGTCCCACGCTATGTCGGCCGGCGCGTCGAGGTTCTCGATCGCCTCACTGACCTCGTTCTTCGCGTCGACTCGATAGACGCACTTCCCTGCCCAGCTCGAGATCAAGAGATGGCCCTTCGCATCCTCGACGATGCCATCGAGGTTGTTATTCGGCAGCTTGACGATCTCGGTGACCGTGCCGTCGTCCGCGATCTTGTTGAGCGTACCGCCGACCCAGTTGACCATCAGGAGATCGCCACCTCGGACGAGGAGGCCGTTCGGTCCGGCGAGGTGATCTCCGCTGGCGACTTTGCGCACGCTGTCGTCGGGCGCGATCGCGTAGATCGCGTCGGTGCGTGGTGCTTCGGGATCGGGCCCCGTTCCGGAATCCGAGACGTAAACCGTGCCGTCGGGCGCGGCCGCGAGGTCGTTGAGGAAGGATGCTCCTTCGATCTTGATGACCCCTTCCTCCGCCGAGGTGAAGACGTTGAACTTCCGCACGACGTTGATGTCGGAGACGTAGAGCGTCTCACCGACGATCGCCAGGCCTTTCGGCGCGTTGAGCGTACGACCTTCTTGCGCTCCGTCGATCCAGTGAAGCGCGATCACCTCGCCGTCGGGCGACACCTTCGAGAGAAAGCCGGCGTTGTTCTCCTCGAGCGGAGCGCCGTTGATATTCGAGACGAAGTAGACGTCCTGCCGCACTTCGTGGACGGCCGCTTCGGGCACCTTGAAGCCCTCATCCTCGAGCGAGACGGCTTTGGTGCGCACGCTGCTGCAGGAGATGAGGGCGCTTGCGACGAACCAGATGACGGCAGTCGAGAAAAAACGGCTCAGCATAGTGGTCTCCCTGATTTCACTCCGCGTCGGTGATCCGAGGAGCCCACTTTACTCGACGCAGACGTGCGGGCAACCGAAGATCGGGAGACAGGCCTCGCCACCGTGTGGTGCGGGTCCTCCTTGGAAGAGGTAGGTCAGGATGTGGATCGCATCCGCGAGGTCGCCCCCGCCGTCGTTGTTCGTATCGAGGAGCTGGAGATTCGGCGCGTCGCGGTAGTTTCCGTTACCGCAGGGGAGCACCTCTGGCTGGCCGAGGAAGAGGTGACGCAAGACGCAGATGCCGTCCGATAGATCGACCGAGCCGTCCTGGTTGCAATCGCCAGGCTTCTGCTGGCCACCTTCGGCTTCGTCCTCGACCGTGACGGTCGCCGTCGCCGCGTCGAAGGCGCCGCGATCATCGCGGACGATCAGCGTGATCGTGAACGTACCCTCGCGCGTGTACGTGTGCGTCAGCGTGCGACCGAGACCCGAGGTCCCGTCGCCCCAGTCCCACTCGAATCGCTCGATCGTGCCGTCGGGATCCGACGAAGCCGAGGCGTCGACCTCGATTTCGAGCGGCGGCGCGCCACGGTCGGGGGTCACGGTGAACGAAGCGATGGGATCGTCGTTCGGCACGTCGCCGACGGTGATCGTCTTCGTCGTGATCGCGGTGGCTCCGTCGTCGTCTTCGACGGTGAGCTCGACGATGTAGACGCCGTCTTCGGTGAAAGTGTGACCGATGATGCGGCCGAGGCCGACACCTCCGTCGCCGAAGTCCCACGTGTAGCGATCGATCGTGCCGTCCGAGTCGCTCGAGCCCGACGCGTCGAAGATGACCTGGAGCGGCGCCTCACCGGTTTCGGGCGATGCGGTGAACGAAGCGACCGGGCGCGGATTCGGAAGGCCGTCACCGACCGTCACTGACTTCGTCAGACGGGCCTCGCCGCCGTCGTCATCTTCGACGGTGAGCTCGATCTTGTACTCGCCTGCTTCGGTGTACGTGTGGCCGATCTTGCGACCGAGGCCGACTCCGCCGTCGCCGAAGTC
>CAYZGY010000674.1:0-4829 GCA_964478085.1 uncultured Planctomycetia bacterium | reverse complement strand
GGATCCTGCGACAGGCGCACTTACATTGGCGGTCCAACTCACGGAAAAGTCATCCGCTGGCATGCTCGGCTCCGGAGACGAGTGGTTCCAAGTGAACGAGACTTCTTCATCGATGCGTTCTAGCACGAAGCGCTCGAAGTTCCGCCCTTCGTAGTACTCGCCCAACCATCCACCGTCGCCGTCGAAGCCCGGCACTCTGGGCTGCTCGACACTGCTCAGAGTCTCTCTCGCTCTCCCGGGTGGTTTCCAGTCGAGGTGGCACTCCGCGCCGCCGCCGTCCTCGTAGTACTGAAGACGAATGACAACCTCTTCGCCCCGTGTGAGCTCGATGCGGCCGATGTTCTCCGTCGTACCGTGGTTATTCCAATCGTCGATGATCTGCTCGTCATCGATCCAGAGTCGTACGCCGTCGTCCGATGCCGTGATGAACTCGTAATCACCGCTCGTCGGAACCGTGAGGATGCCGACCCACTCGACGGAGAACCGGTCGTTACCCCGACGTGGATCCGGCGACCCGTGGCCCCAGCTGAAATCGACCGCGCCGTCCGCTCGTGCGAAGACCGGGTGATTCAGGCCCAGACCGTCGTGGTAGACGCCGATGAATCCGGGCTCGGCCGCGACGTACCCGCTGATGCAAAGGGCCCATGCTGTGAAGAAGGCGGGGGTGATGCGACGAAAGGATCTCTCGCGAACGAGGGCGCTACTCAGCATCCCGGCTCCTGAGGGGCAAGTCCACGGTTCCAAGCTCTCATCGTGGTGGGCTCTCGAAGAAGGCTCCGGGTGTTGCGCGCGCGCAAAAGCAATTCGTTCAGTGTAACGGATAGTTCGCAAGGGCTCTACTTCGGCTATCGTGGGGGACTTCCAGGGTCGAACTTGCAAGGAGCGCATCATCCGATGAACGAACGATCGCCATCGCGTCGTCGATTCCTCGAGACGTCTTCCCGAGCCGTCGTTGCAGCAGCCACCGTCGGCACCGCCGTGAGCCTCACGAGTGGCGTTCACGCGGCAGGGAACGATCAGTTGAAACTCGGCGTCGTCGGATTCGGCGACCGTGGCGCGTCGGCTGCGGCACAGGCGCTGATGGCCGATCGGGGTGTAAGGCTCGTCGCGATCGGAGATGCGTTTTCCGATCGCATGGAATCGCGCTACGCGCGCTTGAAGCAGGGTTCGACCAACGGGTTCAAGATTCCGGAGCCCGAAGATGTCGTGTCCCGAGTCGATGTTCCGCCCGAGCGACGCTACGTCGGATTCGACGCATACAAGCACGTGATCGATCAGGTCGATGTGGTGATCCTGACGGCGACACCGCATTTCCGCCCACGTCACCTGGAGTACGCTGTCGATAAGGGGGTCCATATCTTCGCGGAGAAGCCGATCGCCACGGACGCTCCGGGAGTCCGCCGCTGTCTCCTCGCGTCCGAAGCCGCCAAGAAGAAGAGCCTCGCGCTCGTCTCGGGACTCTGCTGGCGCTACCACCATCCGCGTCGAGCGACGATGAAGCGAATCCTCGACGGTACGATCGGCGAGCCGGTCGCGATCGAGACGGTCTACAACGCGGGAGCCGTCTGGGGACCGCGGCGCTCGCGTGCCCAGGTCGGCTCGGAGATGGAGTACCAGATGCGCAACTGGTACTACTACACGTGGCTGAGCGGTGACGGCATTGTCGAGCAGGCAGTCCATGCGCTCGATACGATGGCTTGGGCGCTGCGCGATGAAGTGCCGATCAAATGTTGGGGAAGTGGGGGACGGCAAACTCGGACGGATCCGAAGTACGGCAACATCTTCGATCACTTCAACATCGTCTACGAGTACCCGAACGACGTTCGCGGCTACCACTCGAGCCGGCACTGGAGCGGAGCACACTCGAAGATCAGCGACTACGTCCGCGGCACGAAGGGCTTCTGCGATGTGTGGAAGCACACGATTCGTGGCGAGTCTTCGTGGCAGTACGAAGGTCCGAACAACAACATGTACCTCACCGAGCACGAGGAGCTCTTCCGCTCCATCCGCGCCGGTAAGCCGATTCACAATGGCGAGTACATGTGCCGCAGCACGATGCTCGGAATCATGGGGCGCATGGCCGCGTACACGGGGCAGGAGATCACGTGGGAAATGGCGCTCAACTCCAAGGAGCGTCTCGGTCCCGAAGAGTACGCCTGGGACGACCTGCCCGTACCGTCCGTCGCTGAGCCGGGCGTGACGAAGTTCTTCTGATCCCTTTGGAACACTGAGAGAATGCGGAAGCTCGTCACTGTTCTGGTCGCAGCTTTTTTCTTTGCGTCTGGGGCCATGCCCGGTCGCGAGCAAGGCGCCGCGTCTCCTGTCGATGGCTGGATACCCGAGAAGGATCCGGCGCTTATCCCGCCGGCGATGTTCGAGATCGATCCATCGCTGGAAGTGACCGTCTGGGCCGGCTCGCCGCTGATTTTCAACCCGACCAACATGGACATCGACCACGCCGGCCGAATCTGGGTCGCGGAGGGTGTCAACTATCGTGGGAGGCAGGGAACGCGACCCGCCGGCGACCGAATCGTGGTGCTCGAGGACACCGACGGCGATGGCAAGTGCGACAGCTCCCACACCTTCTTACAGGAGAAGGGCCTGATCGCGCCGATGGGAGTGGCGGTCATCGACAACGTCGTCTACGTGGCGCAGCCGCCGGATCTGCTCGCTTACACCGACGTCGATCGGGACCTGAGGTTCGATCCCGCGGTGGACAAACGCGAGGTGATCCTCACCGGCTTCAACGCGATCAATCACGATCACGGCTTGCATTCCCTCACTGCCGGACCTGACGGGAAGTTCTACTTCAATAACGGCAACTGCGGGGCGGTCTTCACCGACAAGTCCGGCAAGACTTTCTACCTGGGCGGCACCTACGGCGGAAGCGGTCCCAACTGGCCAGCCGACCACAGGAGGAATTCGGGAAGGGTCTCCGACGACGGCCATGTCTGGACGTCCGGGTTCGCCGTGCGCATGGATCCTGACGGCTCCAACGTCGAGATCGTCAGCCACGGCTTGCGCAATTCCTACGAGCAGACGCTGACCTCGTTCGGCGACATGTTCCAAAACGACAACGACGACCCGCCGGCTTGCCGCACCTCGTTCGCTCTCGAGTACGGATGTGCCGGCTACTACACTCGCGATGCCAAGCAGCGCAACAAGGCCGTCAAGCGTCCCGGGCAGCCGTACGCACGCGTCCACTGGCGGCAGGATGATCCGGGCACCATGGATGCCGGGGATGTCTACGGCGCCGGCGCCCCGACAGGCATCGCCTTCTACGAAAACGGCGCCCTCGATCCGAAGTGGAGCGGTCTGCTAATGAGTTGCGATGCGACTCTCAACACGATCCTCGGCTACAAGCCGGCGCCGAAGGCTGCGACATTTCAGCTCGAGCGTTTCGATCTCGTCACGACGAATTCCCAGAGACGACTCGAAGGGTCCGACTTCGCCGGAGCGCCCGCGAACTCCACGGTCGACAAGGTCGTCCCCACGTTCTTTCGGCCCAGCGACGTGACCGTCGGGCCGGACGGCGCGATCTATTTCTGCGATTGGTTCGACCCGCGGGTCGGTGCGTCCGCTCACCTTGACGAGTCGTTCTCGGGCACGATCTATCGGATCGCTCCGCGGGATTTCAAACCGGTCATCCCCGAGCTCGACCTCGCTACCATCGAAGGTCAGATCGCGGCTCTGCGCAGCCCGGCGATTCACACCCGTTATCTCGGCTTTCGTGCCCTGAAGGCCCAGGGTGCTCGAGCTCTTCCCGCAGTGACGGCCCTCACGAAAGACGAGAACCGGTGGATCGCGGCCCGGGCCGTCTGGCTGTTGCCGTATCTCGGTGATGAGGGTGTTCGAGCTTGTATTGCGCTCTTGGAGCACGAGCGACCCGAGATGCGTGTCGTAGCCTACCGCGCTCTGCGTCGAGCGTGGCACCCGCTGGGCGCGCAGCCTGGGCAAGATATCGTTCCCTACGCACGTCGCCTCGCTGTCGACCCGTCCCCGCAGGTTCGACGCGAAGTCGCTTTGTCGCTGCGTGACGTTCCCGCAGCCAGAACCGCCGACATCTTCGTGGAGCTCGCCAGACGTTGCGACACTGGCGACAAGAACTCCGTGGAAGCCATCGGCCTCGGTGCCGCCAAGCAGGAGAGCGTCGTCTGGACTGCCATCAAAGAAGGCCTCGAGCCCGGCAAGCCCGCCCAGTGGCCCGACAGCTTCGCGCGTCTGACCTGGCGGCTGTGGGGGGCTGCCTCGATCGAGGACCTCCGAGCACGTGCTACCGACCCGGCACTGTCGCTCGAGAAGCGGAAGTTCGCTGTCGAGTCCCTCGCCTTCATCGATGATGCCCACGCCGCCGACGTGATGCTCGAGCTGGCTTCCGATCGATCGCCGCTCGAGGGAGACGCCATCGCCTGGCTGCTGCGCAATCTCTCCGGCGAATGGGCCAAGCACGACATCAGCGAGGGCCTCAAGGAGAGGGGCATCTACGACCCTGAGACCATCACGGTCAACCCGGCCCCCGTGCCCTCTGTTCCCGCTGACGCAAAGCAGCCTTCGATCGCCGACATTCTGAAGCTCGATGGCTATGCGTCCCGAGGAAAGAAGCTCGCCGCAGACCGCTGCACCCTGTGTCACCAGATCGACGGCATCGGAGCCGACTACGGACCGAACCTGAGCGGCTGGGGCCCGAACCAGACGCGGGAAGTCATCGTGCGCTCCATCGCGGAACCCTCCGCCGAGATCTCGCTCGGTTACGAAGGCACCGAGGTTTTGCTCGAGGACGGCGGCGTCATCCACGGCATCGCGTTCAACAACAGCGATCTCTGGTTGAA
>CAYZGY010000673.1:0-4832 GCA_964478085.1 uncultured Planctomycetia bacterium | reverse complement strand
CCCCCGACCCGCCGCGCGCGGCGCTCACGCAGATCGAGCCCGCCCGCGCAGGCGCGCTCCTTCCCCATCGGCACCTGAACCGGAACGACGTTGGCTCCGAGCTTCGAGCGCACCATCTCGACGACGCGGAAGAAGTCGGCACCGATGCGGTCGAGCTTGTTGATGAACGCGAGACGCGGAACGCTGTAGCGATCCGCCTGACGCCAGACGGTCTCGGATTGCGCCTGAACTCCCGCCGTGCCGCAAAAGACGCCGATGGCGCCATCGAGGACGCGAAGCGAGCGCTCGACCTCGACCGTGAAGTCGACGTGCCCGGGCGTGTCGATGATGTTGACGCGGTGGTCGGCCCACTCGATCGTCGTCGCCGCTGCCGTGATCGTGATCCCTCGACGCTGCTCCTCGGGCATCCAGTCCATCGCCGCCGCGCCTTCGTGCACCTCGCCGATGCGATGCTCCTTGTGCGAGTAGTAGAGCATGCGCTCGGTGACGGTCGTCTTCCCAGCGTCGATGTGGGCGATCACTCCGATGTTGCGGGGCTGCTTCGGCATCAGGGAACTCGGCAATTCAGAGGCGAACGAAGAGGCTCAGGGCACGAAAAAAGGGCTGAGACCCTCGCCCGTGAGAAACGGGAGACGATCTCAGCCCTTTCGATATTACCTTCTTAACGACGCGACTGTCTCACCAGGCAAAATGTGCGAAGAGCTTATTGGCTTCGGCCATCTTATGCGTGTTGTCGCGCCACTGGATCGAGGCGCCTTGGTTTTGGAAAGCGTCGAAGAGCTCGTCCGCGAGGCGGTTCGCGATCGGCTTGCCCTTCTTGCCGCGAACGTTGCCGACGATGGTACGAATCGCGAGCGCCTGCTGGCGCTTGCGGCTGATCTCCATCGGGACCTGGTACGTCGCACCACCGACGCGCTTCGAGCGAACCTCGAGGTTCGGCTTGACGTTGTTGATCGCCGCCAGGAAGACCTCGAGCGGCTCCTTTTCCTTGGCGCGCTTGCCGATCATGTCGATGGCGTCGTAGACGACCTTCTGCGCGGTCGACTTCTTGCCGTCGCACATGATCTGGTTCACGAACTTCGAGACGACCAGGTTGTTGTACTTCGGGTCGGCCTTGAGGAAACGGTCGGTCGACTTGAACTTGAACTTGGTCTTCTCGACCTTCTTCTTACGACGTGGTCTCGGCATTTCGGTAAAAGTTAGCTCTTCTTGGCCCCGAGCTTCAGCTCTTTTTAGCTCCGTACTTCGAGCGAGCTTGGCGACGACCGTCGACGCCGAGCGTATCGAGCGGACCACGAAGAACGTGGTAACGCACACCGGGGAGGTCGCGGACACGACCGCCACGCACGAGCACGATGTTGTGCTCCTGCAGGTTGTGACCCTCTCCGGGAATATAGGCCGTGATCTCCTTGCCGTTCGTGAGACGGACACGGGCGATCTTGCGAAGAGCCGAGTTCGGCTTCTTCGGCGTCATGGTCTTGACCTGAAGACAGACGCCTCGCTTGTGCGGACAGGAGTCCAACACGGGCGACTTGCTCTTCTTCTTGACCTTTTGGCGGCCCTTGCGGACCAACTGGTTGATCGAAGGCATCTCGGTATTCGTATTTAGCGGACATTAAAATAAGGCGTTGCCTTTATCGGAATTCAGTCTTTTCAGTCGGGAAAATCATCGACATCAATCCTGCGGCGGCTGGAGCGAGTCCGGATCCGGCAGGCGCCCCTCGGCTGGCCCGAGATTCGGGTTCGGCCGAGGCTTCTCTTCAGCTTTCTCGGCTCCAGCGCGGTCCTCAGATCCAGGGACCGCCGGGGCTTCGAAGCTCGTCGCCCCGAAGTCACCGGGACGACCGGCCGCGAGGCGATCCGTCGCCAACCGTTCGGGGCTGCCGCCCGCGTCCGGAGCCGCGCCAGATGCCGGAGTGCTCTGACCGCCAGGCCCGGCACCAGAACTGGCTGCACCCGCTCCGACGAGGTTGGAAACGCTCTCCTCGAGCTGAGAATCCGGGACTCGGCCCTCAAGACGTCCGTCGGTCGGGCGGCGATCTCGGCGAATCGGCTCGCCGAGCTTCTTCACGCCCTGCTCCACGTACGCCTTGAATCCCGTCCCCGCAGGCACCAAGTGCCCTAAGATGACGTTCTCCTTGAGGCCGACAAGGTAGTCGTTTTTACCTGCGAGGGCGGCCTCGGTCAATACCTTGGTCGTCTCTTGGAAGCTCGCAGCGGAAATAAAGCTGTCGGAGTGGAGCGACGCCTTGGTGATTCCGAGCAGGAGCGGCTCGACGGTCGCCGGCTTCTTACCCTGCTTGACGATCTCGTTGTTGATCGCCTTGAAGCGGAACTTGTCGATGACAGTCCCGGGCAGGAGCTCGGTGTCACCGGCCTCCTTGACCTCCACGCAGCGCAGCATCTGGGAGATGATGATCTCGATGTGCTTGTCATCGATGGTCACGTTCTGTGAGCGATAGACGTTCTGGACCTCGCGCAGGAGGTACTGCTGGACAGCCTCCTCACCCGAGATACGCAGGATGTCCTTCGGGACGAGCGGGCCGTCGACGAGCGGCTGGCCGGCGCTGACCATATCGCCACGGTGCACGCGGAAGTGCTTTCCGTGCGGGATCACGTGCTCGACCTCCATGCCGGACTCGTTCTTGACGAGAATCGTCGCCTTTCCGCGCTTCTTCTCGCCCAGCTCGACCGCTCCGTCGATCTCCGCGATGACCGAGGGGTTCTTCGGGCGGCGAACCTCGAAGATCTCGGTGACTCGCGGCAGACCTCCGGTGATGTCCTGCACGCCCGAAACCTCTCGCGGCGTCTTCGCGAGGAGCGTTCCGGCGGAGATCTTCTCGCCCTGCTCGACCTCGAGATACGCCTTCTCGGGAATCGGGTACATCGCGAGTGGATCGCCGTTGGAGTCCTTGACGATGATCTGCGGGTGGAGCTCTCCCTTGTGCTCGAGGATCTGCCGACGCGGACGCTTCGTGTTCTGGTCCTGCTCCGCCTTCATCGTGACGCCTTCGATGATGTCGTCGTAATCGATGGTTCCCGCGACCTCGGCGAGGATCGGGATCATGTGAGGCTCCCAAGCGAAAACCTGCCCACCGCGCTTGACCGGACCACCATCTTCGACACTGAGCACCGCACCGGCCGGAACGGCGTGACGTTCGAGCTCACGGCCCTTGTCGTCGAGGAGGATGATCTCGCCGTTACGGTTGAGAACGACTTGCTCACCCTGCGGGTTCGTGACGACCTTGAGATTCGAGAACTGGATCGTCGCGTCGAACTTCGACTCGATCGTCGTGTTGTCGACCTGCTTCGACGCGACACCACCGATGTGGAACGTACGCATCGTGAGCTGCGTACCCGGCTCACCGATCGACTGCGCCGCGATGATACCGACGGCCATGCCCTCCTCGACGATGCGTCCCGTCGAGCGGTCCATGCCGTAGCAATTCTGGCAGATTCCGAGCGCGGTCTCGCACGTCAGAGCCGAACGGACCATGACCTTGTCGTAGCCCATCGACTCGATGCGCGAGGCGATCTCGGGAGTGATCAGCTCGTTCTCGCGAACGACGACCTCGTCCGTGATCACATCGACGATGTTTCGACGCGAGACGCGGCCCGTGATGCTGCGCGCGAGCGGCACCTCGACCTTGTCACCCTTGAAGATGACGGCCTTGGTGATGCCGTTGAGCGTGCCGCAGTCCTCTTCGGTGATGACGACGTTCTGGGCGACGTCCGCGAGCTTACGCGTCAGGTAGCCCGAGTCCGCGGTCTTGAGAGCGGTATCCGCCAGACCCTTTCGCGCGCCGTGTGTCGAGGAGAAGTACTCGAGCACGGTGAGTCCCTCTCGGAAGCTCGCCTTGATCGGCGTCTCGATGATCTCACCGGACGGCTTCGCCATCAGGCCGCGCATACCCGCCAGCTGGCGAATCTGCGTGACGCTACCTCGAGAGCCCGAGTCGACCATGAGGTAGATCGGGTTGACGTAGTGATCGGGACGCTCGTCGCTCTTGAGAGCGCGGATGAGATCCTCACCGATCTTTTCCGTCGCGTGCGTCCAGAGGTCGATGATCTGGTTGTAACGCTCACCTTCGGTGATGACACCGGCCTGGTACTGTTCTTCGACCAGCTCGACTTCCTTCTGCGTCTTGTCGAGAATGATGCGCTTCGAGTCGGGGATCGTCAGGTCGTCCTTCGCGAAAGAGAGACCCGAGATCGTCGCGCTCTTGAAGCCGATCTCCTTCATGTCGTCGAGGAGGTCGAGCGTCTTCTGTCGACCGAGAAAGAGGTAGCAGTCGGCGATCACGCCGGACAGGTTCCCCTTGTTCATGTCGACGTTGTAGAAGAGCATGCCGTCGGGGAGCACATCGTTGAAGTAGATGCGACCGACGGTCGTCGTGTAGATGCCCTTCTCGTCGACCTCGAAACCGCTCGGGCCCTTGCACTTGACGCCTTCGCCGAGGCGAACCTTGACGGGCGTGTGGTAGCGCAGCTTGCCGGCCTGGTGGGCGCGGAAGACCTCCATCGCCGAGGAGAAGAACTTGATCTCGTCCTCGGGGTAAGGAACCGTCGCGGTCAGGTAGTAGCAGCCGAGGACGATGTCCTGCGACGGCGCGATGATCGGACGTCCGCTCGCGGGCGAGAAGACGTTGTTCGTCGAGAGCATCAGCGTCGACGCCTCGACCTGCGCCTCGATCGAGAGCGGCAGGTGCACGGCCATCTGATCGCCGTCGAAGTCCGCGTTGAAACCTTCGCAGACGAGAGGGTGAATCAGAATCGCGTTCCCTTCGATGAGCACCGGCTCGAAGGCCTGGATACCCATCCGGTGAAGCGTC
>CAYZGY010000672.1:0-4833 GCA_964478085.1 uncultured Planctomycetia bacterium | reverse complement strand
ACTTCCGCGTCGCCGCGTACGCGACGCGGCAGAGCTCGCCGTAGAGCTTCCTTTCTCAACGGGGACGGTTTCACCGATCTGGTCGCGCTCGATCGACGCGCTGCGATGATGGCGGTGCTCCTCGGCGACGGTGACGGGGGCTTCGTGATCGAGCGAGCGGACCAGGTCGGGCCGACCACGAGCTTCCTGGAAGCCGCCCCCGTAGCACACAGGGGCGATACCGCCCACGCCCACGCCCACACCCCGGCGCGGGACCTCGCCATCGCGAACTCCGCGGCGAGCACGATCAGCATCGTCCTCGACCGGACGGTCCCGCCAGAGATCCCCGACACGAATCGCAACGCCATTCCGGACGCCTGCGAGGGGCGTCAGCTTCGCGGTGACTGCAACCAGAGCGGCCGTCGAGATGTCGCCGACGCGATGTGCCTGCTCCACTGTCTCTTCGTAGATCGCGATGCTCTCCTGCCCTGCGGCGAAGGCGGGTCGCTCCACGGGAGCAACCGCGCGCTTCTCGACCTCCAACCGGACGGGAAGGTCGACATGTCCGACGCCATCACGCTGCTCGTGTCGCTCTTCGCCGGCGCGCCAGATCTCGAGAGCGCGTGCCTCCTGATTCCGGAGTGCCCGGACGCCGCGAGCTGCGGCGAGGAGTGACGTTACGCATCGAAGACGAAGGACCCGAGAGATTTCGCGGATCCGGACGAGATTCGCGAGGAGAATTCGCAGCTCGGGCGACATCTTCACGGTCGAGTGATGGTCTCGGGCCTCTTCGCAGGGCGCAGCGTCGTCACCTTCGACCGGCACAAAGTCTAGTAGAATAGAGTTCCGTCCGTCCGCCGGCTGTCGCGCCCCGCGGACGACGCGGTCTCGAATCGGAGGTCCGGTGATGATCCGCTCGGTTTGCTATTCGTTCCTGGGTCTACTCAGCTTCACGGCCACGGCACGGCCCGAGGGCCAGTTCGACTGGCCTCAATGGCAAGGCTCTGATCGAAACGCGATCTCGAAGGAAGCCGGGCTTCGACTCATGGGCGGACGGGGGGCCACCGACCGCCTGGAAGATCGACGGGCTCGGGGGCGGCTACAGCGCGCCCTCCATCGCTTCCGGCAGGATCCTGGGATTGAGCAACCGAGGCAGCGACGAGGTCGCCTGGGCCCTGAAAGAGAAGGATGGCAAGGAGCTTTGGGTCACACGCCTGGGGCCCGCGGTGACCGAGGGCATGCGACAGGGGAGAGAAGGTCCTGGATCCAGCCCGACCGTGGATGGAGACCGGCTCTACGTCCTCGGGGCCGGAGGGACGCTCGCGTGTCTGAACGTCCAGGACGGCAAGATCCGGTGGCGGAAGAGCTTGATCGGGGACTTCGGCGGGAAGCTGCCGACCTGGAGATACAGCGAATCTCCGCTCGTGGACGGCGGCAACGTCATCTGTACGCCAGGTGCCGCTGACGCGGTTCTCATCGCCCTCGACAAGATGACGGGTGAGCTCGTCTGGAAGGGCACGCTTGCGGCCCCGAAAAAAAAGGCGGTCGCGAAGGCTCCGAGCACGCAGCGAGCCTCGCGAGACGCTCCGGCGCCCTCCGCGGCGAAGCCGCGCGGCGTCGTCGCGGCCGGCTCGACCTGGAAGTACCTCGACAACGGCTCCGCCCCGGGTTCGGACTGGACGAGTCTCTCGTTCGACGACGGCAAGTGGCGGCAGGGCCCCGCACAGCTCGGTTACGGCGACGGAGATGAGAAGACGCGCCTCAGCTCGGATCCCGACAGCTACCCGACGTACTACTTCCGCCGCGCGTTCGACTGGAAGGAGTCGAGCCCGCTCGAGCCGCTCGAGCCGCTCGAGCCGCTCGTGCTGCGACTGATGCGCGACGACGGTGCCGTGGTCTACATCAACGGACGCGAGGTGGTCCGGGACAACATGCCGACCGGATCGCTGGGGCACGGCACCTTCGCCTCGCGAACCGCCTTCGTCGAGGACGACTACTACACGCACGGTGAGGTCTACGCCGAGATCCCCCTCACGTTCGGGATGGAGGGAGACGAGCCGCCCGGCGGGGGATCGTCGCGCCGCGGATTCGGCTTCGGCGGGCGAGGAGCGAGCTGGTGGCGTCCGGGCGGAGAGATCTCGAAGCCGTTCCTCGCTCACCCGCGGAGTCGACGACTGTTCCTCGAGCGAGTCCGAGTGCTGGCGGAGACCGTCTACACCGAGGAGGTCTTCGGGCCGAAGCTCGACGCTCTCCAGCGAAGGCTCGAGCTTGAGACACGACTTCGCGCCCGCGCTTCGGGTCGTTCGGAGGAGGACGCGTCGCGGTACCTCCAGGACTCGGTCGCGTTCTTTCGCGAGCACCTCGTCCAGCGGAGAAAGTACGTCCTCGAGAACGTCGGGGCCGAGCTCGCGAAGCTGGACGAAGCGAAGAATCGAGAAGGCGCGAAGGGCTCCGACGAGGAGTAGAGCACCTGGCTGCCAGGTCGCTCCTGCTCGCGTTATCTCTCGCAGACGCTCGGACAGCCCTCGATGAACACGCACCGCGTGCCGCCGTCGGGCGGGGGGCCGCCGAGGAAGAGGAACGCGAAGATGTGGATGCCGTCGGAGAGGTCGACGCTGCTGTCACCGTTCGAGTCGACGAGGGTTCGGTTGCCGGGCGCTGCAATGCCGCTCTCGCCACACGGAAGCGTTGCGGGACGTCCCTGGAACAGATGGCCGAGCAGGCAGACACCGTCCGAGATGTCGATGCCTCCGTCCTGATTGCAGTCGCCGGGTAGCTGCGCGCCGCCTCGAGCCTCGCACGCGTCGCCGACACCGTCGCCGTCGCGGTCTTCCTGCGCCGCGTTCGGCTCGTCGGGGCAGTTGTCGAACGCGTCGGGGATCGAGTCGCGATCCGAGTCCTCGAAGTCGTAGCCGGACGGTGCTCCCGCGGCCCAGGCTGATCCGATGCGGAGGCGCCGATCACCTTCCTGCGGAGGCGTCACGACGAGATAGCGTCCCGATATCTTGCCTTCGATCTCGAGATCCTCGAGTCCGAACTCCGCCAGGACGCCGACCCGACGCTCTCGACCGCGAGCGTCTCGACGCCAGAGCTCGAGGCGTGCCAGCGGACGTCCACCGGCGCCTGCTCCTGCACCCGCTCGCGCACCGAGCCCCGATCCCGACGCGAAGTCCCGGATCTCGTCGAGTGCGCTGCCGAGGTTCATTCCCGTCGGAGCGCCGAGGTAGAGTCGACCCGAGGCCAGCTCCATGTTCTCGAAGACGAACTCGGCTGTCGGATCCGGATTGATGACGATCGTCAGCTTCGTCAGGAACTCGAAGCATCCGCCGAAGCGACAGCCGAACCAGACCTCCGGTGCGCAGGGGCAGTCCTCGAAGAGCGTGCAGCCGACCTCGCCGAGCTCGCCGACCGGGCAGGGATCCGGGCCGCCCTTGCAGACCCCGTCGATCTCGATGTCGTCGTCACAGATGCCGTCGTTGTCGTCGTCGGGATCCTCGCAATCGCGGAGACCGTCGCTGTCGCTGTCGCTTCCTTCCCAGCGGTAGATCCCCTCGTTGCCGCCGGTGCAGCAGACCTCGACGCGCTGGCCGACGTAGATCATGCTCTGCTCGGGATGCTGGTCGGCCTCGTTGAGGCAGCCGTCGCCGTCGATGTCGGGATCGCACGCATCGCCGCGGCCGTCGCCGTCGATGTCACTCTGATTCGAGTTCGCGTGCGAGGGGCAGTTGTCGCAGAGGTCCGGTACGCCGTCGCGGTCCGAGGTCGCGCCTCTCGACTACGACTCGGCGACCGATGTCGGCAACGTGACGACGTTCACCTTCGAGCAACTCGTGAGCGGAGTCTACTACTTCTCGGTCCAGGCGTACGATCACGCCGGAAATCTAGGTGACGCCTCCGAGGAGCTCGAAGTGTTCGTTCCCTGACGGACGACGCGGGACCGACTCAGCAGCCGATCGCGTTCGGCGGAGTCGCACAGCCGAGACCGTCCCCGCTCGGGTCCGTCCCCAGGCTCGTGAACGGCGCCGGCAGTGTCGGACCCTGGTTCCCGATCAGGAACTGAAAGATCTGAATCGCATCGATGATATTGATCCGCCCGTCGTCGTTCGCGTCGGCCGAATCCTCGCAGCTCGGCGCCGCCCCCCCTTGGAAGAGACCCTGGAGGATGAAGATCCCGTCGGCGAGGCCGACCGAGAACGACGGATTCGATACGTCGACCGCGTCGTTCTGCGCGTTGCCGCGGACGAAAGTCCCGATCGCCTGAATGTCGACGTTGTCACCCGTGAGCACGAGCCCGTTGCCCGTGTCGTGCTCGGCGAGGTTCTCGTCGATGAGCAGGTTGTCGTCGGTCGTGCCCGAGAACCCGAAAGGCGCCGTCCCCGTGCATTGCGACGCGGTGAGGCCGACCAGGAGAAAAGGGAGGTCCACGCCAGCCGCAACGATCGCGTTAGCAGGCGGCGCCGATCCATCCTGGTCGCGTACGACACCGACGCGAATGGTTCCGGACAGATCGTCGATCACGCTGAGAAAGTCGGAGCCGTCCAAGACCGTCCCCACGAAGCTGAGGCTATCGACCGAAACGAGCGCAGGGTCGTAGGTGAACTGCGCCGTCGCGCCGAGGAGCCCGAGCGCTGGCGTCGCGGCCGCGGTGCCTCGGAGGGTCACGGTGAACGAGTCGCCGCGCGCCACGCTCGCCGGGGCGTCGATCGACATCGAATAGTCCTGAGCGCGCACGGCTCGTGGCGGACCGTCCTTCGACCACTTAACCTTGCCCGTCGCAAAGTCTCGATGATATATCACGGGCTGGACGCTCGCGATCGTGCCGAAGAGACTTCCTTCGACGACGAGGTCGCCGTC
>CAYZGY010000671.1:0-4834 GCA_964478085.1 uncultured Planctomycetia bacterium | reverse complement strand
GTGGCGACATCTTGGAGAATCAGAGGCTCCTCGCCGAGCGCGCCTTCGCCACGGGCGGCATCACATCCGACGTACGCGCCCGAGCCGCCCTGGCCTACCTCCTGAGCTTGCCGCAGTTCCAGAAGCAGTAAGGACGAGAAGAACCATGAACCTCACCAGCAATCCCTTCCATCGTCGTCAGTTCCTCAAGGCGAGCGCTGCCGGATTCGGTGCCTTGGGCCTCGGTGCTGTCTCGCCCTTTCTTCGCCAAGCGAGAGCGGGAGGCATCGCCCCGGGTAAGAAGCTGCTCTTTATCTTCCTGCGCGGCGGCATCGATGGCGTCGGCACGGTCCTGCCTTACGGCGACGCCGGAATCCCCGGCACGGCACCGACCTACCTCGAAGCGCGACCGCGACTCGGCGTCCAGCCCGGCGACGCGCACGACCTCAACGGCTTTTGCAGTCTTCATCCTTCGATGCAGGGCAACGCGCCGAACGATCCGAAGCTCTACGACATCTTCCAGGGGAGCTTCGACCCCTCGCGCGCGTTCCAACAGCTCGCCGTGCTGCTCCGCATCGGCTACGCGAACCAGAACCGCTCGCACTTCTCGAGCCAACAGTTCCTCGAGAATGGACGCGCCGGCGACGTGAAGAGCGAGAAAGGCGTGCTCAATCGCTACGTCGGCGCCTACCTCGATGAAGCGGCGCCGATGCAGGCCGCGACGATCAACGGCAACCAGATGGTCATCATGAAGGGCGACGTGCTGATTCCCGTTCTGCGAACGGTCGGCGACTACGCCCTTCCGCAGAACGTGCTCCTCGGCACGCTGCCGTCGAAAGCGAACCCGCTCGGCTCAGGCCTCAAGGGCGCGTACGGACAGGTCGGCTATCGCCCGAACGTCCAGTACAACGAGCTGACCTACGACACGGGCAAGACGCTCCTCGAAAGCCTGCAATTCTTCCAGGACAGCGTCCTCTCGGTCCGCTACGAGCCGAAGGCCGACGCCGCGCCGTACTACCAGGCGATCAACGACCAGCGCTTCCGCTCGAGCATCCAGGACAGCGCACGTCTTCTGCGACAGATCGACGACATTCAGATCGTCGCCTGCAACCAGGACGGCTACGACACGCACGGCGGTCAGAACCAGCGCCTCCCGAACCTGCAGCGCGACCTCGCGCTCGCGTTCACCGCGCTCTACAACGACCTCGCCGACATCTGGGACGACGTCGTCGTCCTGACCGTCTCCGAGTTCGGCCGTACGACGATCGAGAACGGCAACCTCGGAACGGACCACGGCCAAGCGACGATCAACTTCGCGATGGGCGGCTCGGGCGTCGGCGGAGTCTACGACGGCGACGCAGCGACCTGGCCGAACGGCACGCTCACCGCGGCGAACCAGCGCTACGTGCTCGAGAGCCACGATTACCGCGCCGTCTACCACGAGGTGTTGACGAAGCACCTCGGCGATCCGGACAACCGCATGGACGAGATCATCCCGGGCTACAGCGAGCTCGTGGCAAACGACACGCGTGGCCTCTTCGACTCGCGCGGATTCGTGGCGAGTTAGGGATCCTGGAGATTCCGGCACGGGCTCCCGTGAAGATCCCCCACGAGCGCGGGGGCCCGTGTCTTACCCTTATACCCCGAGCACGACGGCTGTAGCGCCCGTGACGTCAACCGTCGAGATGAGCACGGCGCCGTCGTTTCCGATTTCGCGCGAGGCGTTCGAAAGACCGAGCGACTCCGCGTCACTCGAGAGCGCGCCGGGCGTCGCGGGAACGAAGCCCGCGGGCTTCGCGACCATCGCCGCGGCGCACGCGAGTAGTCCTCCGGCCCCGAAAGTCTCTCCGAAGATCGACTTGATCGCGGCGCTCGGTCGGCCCGCGAGGTCGAGGGATCGCAAGGCCGAGGCTTCCGCGTCGTCGATCGTGCTGTCGCCCGATCCCGCGAGGGCGATCCACGAGACGTCGGCTGCGGCCACGCCGGCCCTCTCGAGCGCCTTCGCGATCGCCGCTTCGCAGGCCGCGTCGAGCGGACCGCCGACCGCGTTCGACTCGCCGTAACCGAGAATTTGCGCCCCGTCGCCGTCACCGCGCTCGAGGAAGACGGCGATACCGGCTTCTCCGGGCGTCACGCCCGTGCTCGAGGAATCGTAGAGGCCCGCACCACCGTGCCCCGCAAGCATCCCCGAGGCCTCGAGCCCGCGCAGAAGGCTGTCGGACACCTCGTCGCACGCCCCGACGACGACGCGCTCGGCGCGACCGGCTCGCAAGAGACTTTGTGCGCGCAAGAGCGCCTCGAGCCCCGATCGCCGACCCGAGGTGACGGTCGAGTTCGGTCCGCGAAGGCCGAAGAGGATCGCCGCGTGACCCGCGAGCGAATTGATGATCGTGTTCGGGAAGACGATCGGACTGACGATCGCAGGACCCTCGGTCTGCGCCGTCTCGTGGAAGTCGGCCTTGCTCTGGACGTGCCCGTAAGCCGTGCCGACGACGAGACCGCACGTATCACCGCAGTCCTCCTCGGCCGGCGCCCCCTGCGCCTGAAAGAGATTCGCGACCGCTGCTGCGATCAAGTGCGAGGAACGAGAGAGCGGAATCAGGCCCTTCCGCCCGACGAGCTTCTTCGGCGGCGTCTCGAGCTCGGCCGCCGAGCTGCCCTCGCGAATCTGGCTCGCGCCGATGAGACTCGGGCCGTCGCGCAGCCGCCCGACGAAATCGTCGACGCCCGCTCCTGCTGCCGTCACCACGCCGATCGAAGAGATTCTCATGCCTCGCCTCGCCGAATGAAGAGCTTCCTCTGGCTATCCTGCCGATTCACCAAGGACTGTCAAGCCGAGCATCCGTCGTGAAACTCCGCGATGAACTCGTCGCTGCGCCGGGTCGCTTCTCCGACGCGCAGCGCGTGGTCGAGATCCGCCCGAACGCGCTCGCGCACCGCGACTTCGAGCGAAACCATCGACGACTCGAGAAACTCGGCGTCGTTCTCGTGACGACAGAAGAGCGCGATACGGATGCCTTTCTCGAACGCCCGCCGCTCGCCTCCCTCGAGCTTCTCGGCGATCGAGTACGGACGAGAGAGGTCGTCGACCCGCGTGAACGTCGCCGCGAGCCCCATGCCCCCGAAGACATCGAGCTTGTCATCCTCGAAGGCTCGAGCCGCCTCCATCGCGGCCTCGGGTCGATCCATGTGAAAAAACCAAAGGCTACGTCCGAGACCGTTGAAAGCCGAAGCTCGGCCGAATCCTTCGAGACTGCGGATCGAATCGACGAGGCGCGGCTTCTTCCGCAAGCGAAAGAAGCCGAGCTGAAAGCCGTAGCCGTCGTGAAGAAGATGTCGAAGCCGGCGCTCCTGGAGCCCCTCCGCGATGAAATCGATCGCACGCGAGTAGCCCGCGAAGCGAAAGCCGAGCCAAAAACCGAGGCCGACGTACTGCAGGAACGCGAAGGGGTGGTCGGGCGAGGTCGCCTCACGTTCGAAACCGGCGACCATCGAGCGCGTCAGACGAAAGCGGAAGGCCTGCCGCGCGCCGTAACCCATCGCGGCACCTTCGTAGTAGAACGGGTAGTAGAGAGGCTCGTGAGGCCCGCGACGCTCGTCGAGGCGGCTCGGCCGCGAGATCGCCGTCTCGAACCCGTCGAAGAACGATCGCAGGACTCCGAGGATGCGTTCGCGGCACCACGGTTCCTCGACCTCGATGCCGAACTTGTCGAGCTCGAGGCGTCGTTCACCATCGCCACGCTCGGAGTCGAGCGGCCCGATCATATGACCGAGGACCCGCGACGCGAGCATTCGGCCGAAAGGATTGATTCGGTCGCTCCGCTCGCTCGGCAACTGAAGACCGCTCGCGCTCATCGACGATCACTCTCCGCGCCGGGCTGTCTCCGCGGGGATCTTCGCGACCGAGCCGATGAGCGTCGCGATCTTCCACGTGTCCTGACGGAACGCCCAGGAACGTCGCTCCTCGACGTACGGGCCTGCCATGTACGCCGTGAGATCGACTCGCTCGGTGAGGCCTCGATCGTTCGGGAACTTCTTGAGCCCGACACGCCAATATCGTTGGCGCCCCTTCGAGAACTCGCCGTTCTTGACGTACGCGTCGCCGATCGCACGGTACGGAAGCGCGTAGAACGTCTTCTCTCCCTCGTTCTCTTTCTGGATCTCCAGACACTTCTCGAAGGCCTCGAGCGCGAACGGAACGTGCTTGAGCTTCGTGAACCAGTTGAGGTGGATCATTCCACGCAGGTAGTAGAGCCCCCAGCTCCCCGGGTTCGCGTCGATCACGGGCGCGATAGCCTCGAGCGCCTCGCTCGAGAGGAGACCTTTGCGGACGGATCCGAGGGCGCGATCCGGAGTTCGGTCGATGAGCGCGAGCGCGAGCTGAACTCGCAGGTCACCATCGCTCGGAGACGCCTCGACAAGCTCGCGGAAGAACCGGACACCGCGCTCCGCGTCGGGCCCCTCGATCACCTTGCGGCGATAACGACCGGCGAGATCGACGCTCAACTCCGCGCGCAGACGCTTCTCGAGATCGCGCAGATCCGCCTCGCGATCTGCGAGCTGCTCGAGGTCGGTCGGCATGCCGCGGTGGATGTCGTACTCGGACTTGAGCAAGGACGCGAGCGTTCCGTCGGCGCACTGTCGACGCTTGGCGAGGGCCTTGTCGCGGAAGAACGTCTTCGCGGCCTCGGCCCAGATCTCGCGAGCCTTCGCGACGTTTCCGGAGAGCACGTGTGTGTCACCGAGCGCGATCGCCGGGAACGGAACGCGGAGAGCCCCGGCAGCGTCACGCGAAGCCGCGAGGGCCGCGTCGAGGTGTGAGAGAGTCTTCGAGTCGGCCGCGACGCCCTTCGCC
>CAYZGY010000670.1:0-4834 GCA_964478085.1 uncultured Planctomycetia bacterium | reverse complement strand
GGGGCCGAGGACCTCGAAGTCGCAGAGGTCGAGCTCGCCGAGATCGAGGATCTGATCCGTCGGGGTGAGATCACCCACTCCCTCGTCGTCGCCGCCTTCTACTGGCTCCATCTCCACGAGGATTGGCGAGCGCGTCTGGAGAGGAACCTCGAGGAGCTCGGCCGTGGACAGCTGGACCGAGTGGCCGCTTTGGCCAAACGAATCAACTCACGCCTCACTCCCGACGATCTCCTGAGCCCACAAGACATCCCCGAGCTGGCCGACGATCCCGACTTCAACTACCAAGACGGCATGTTGACCGGGATCGAGGCCGCTCGAGCTGCTGTCAGACGAGTCCTGCGCCGCTAGCCGTCTGTGCTACGTTAATCGTCCATGGGCGAGAGACGGCGAGACGAGAAGGGGGGAGACCTCAAGGTCCAGCCTTTTCGCAAGCTCGCTGCATTACGTGACGAGCTCGTCCGCGAAGCGGGGGATTCGGAACGCAAGCCCGTGCCCATGGGGCCTCCTCCGGGCGTCGGAGAGAACCGCAGACCCGAGAGCGGCGAGGACGATGCGCGCGCCTTCGCTCGCGCCATGAAGGACGTCGCGCCGCTCGAAGGAAAACGCCGCGTCGAACGCATCCCCCCAGATCAGGAAGGGCACGGCGAGCACGACAGCGAGACCGATCGCGACAAGGACGAGACGCATGCGTCAGTCCTGATCCGTGTCGACGATGTTCCGCCGCACGACCCGAACGCGCGCGGCGCCCAGAGCGTCGATCCGACGCGTCAGCTCTCGCAAGAGGTCCTCGCGCGACCAGACCTCGTCGACGAGCTCATCGCAGAGGGAGAAAAGGTCGACCTCTCGTACGAGCTCGACACCGCTCATGTGCGTGTCGAAGAGGTCGAGGTTTCGAATCGCCGGAACGCTCGCTTCACCACGGAGGTATGCCCCGGTCTCCTCGCGATCGCCGAGATCGTCTTCCGCCCACTTCTCGACACGCGCGCGAACGTCGTCCCGCGCGAAGAAGGCCTCGAGCGTCTCGAAGAGCCTCGTCTTGCGCTCGTCGAACTCCTCGATGACGCTCGCTACGGGCCCACTCGCGCCGTCGAAACCGCAAGCGCAGAGTGGCTGGAAGTCGAGGTTGAGGAGCTCAGAACATCGCAAGCCGCGCGCGCGCTCCCGACACGCCGCGAGCGATTCGAGATCACCACGCAGCCCGAGGTGATCGCTCGACGCGAGCGGCGGCCCGCGCCAATCCCAGACGTCGTGCGCCGCAATCTCGTCCCACCAAGCCTTGTGACGACGCGTGTACTCGGCCTTGTACTCGTCGTAAAACGAACGCGCCCGGTCGATCCACATCTCGACGCCATCCGGGTCACCGAGCCCGGGCGCGGGGCCGAGGTCGCGCAACAGCGCCAGGAGACTCGCGTCCGCTCGCTCGCTGAGAAGCGGATGTGCGAAGAGGTAACGGAATCGCTCGAGCTCCGCGGAGAGCTTCTCGAAACGATCGGGGATGTCGGCGAGAGCGGTGACAGCCGCGACAAAGCGAGGCACCTCCCCGATCGCCTCGAGGAAGTTGACAAACGCGACGAGCGGAGCCTCGTCCTCGGCGAGCACGCTCCACTTCGTGACGACCTCCTCGAGTCGCGACGCGAGATCGCGGTCGGATTTCGCCTCCTCCGATTCGCCGAGCTTCCGACAGACCGCGCTGAAGTCCTCCGATTGCTCGGCTCCGACGACGCGGAGCTCCTCGACGACGCGTCGCTGCCCCGTGACGGTCCAGTCTTTCGGAGAGCGAACGCCGAAGCCATCGGCGAGTCCCTCCAGCGAACGCAGCTCGGCAAGGCTGAGCGAGCGACCCGCGACGACCTGATCGTACGCGAGCGGATCGAGCTCCTCCTCCCAGAGATCGCGGTACGACTTTTCGCCACGCAGAAGATCGATCTCGCCGAGCGCGAGCAGCTGCACCAGGAGCAGCCGCACCTGGTCCGGCACGAGGCCGTACGGGCCGGTTGCCAGCTGGTCCTCGATCGTGCGCGGCGAGGGCTTCGCGTCGAGATCGCGTAGCGCGACCTTGACGACCTCGTTCGTCTCGAGCTTCTTCGGCACGGCGTACTTTCGCCCACGCTTCTGAAGCAGCGCGAGCGGGACGAGGTACGCCTCACGGACGAGCTGCACGTAGTCGTCCGCACCCGCGTCCTCGATGCCGTGCGCCGTGACGAACGACCAGAAGCGACGGTACGCCTCCTTCGGCAAGGGTCCACCGGTCGGCGCGACGGACTCGAAGGACGGGTAGCGACGCTTGAGAATCCAAAGCGCATGGAGCTCCAGCCACTCTCGAAACGGGAGCTTGGGATCGCCACGAGGCGACTCCTCGACACTTCCCGTCGGCCCGACGAACTGCGACTCGAGCATCGACGTGCGAACGCGCGCGCGGAAACTCGCGAGCAAGCGCGCCAAGCGCCCTTCGAGCTTCTCGAGCAGCTCGCCACGCCCGACGCGATCGCGAATCCTCACGAGCGCCGCGAGCTCGACGATGTCCTCGTCGGGGGTCAATCGATCGGGGATCAGGGTCCACGTACCGGGCGCAGGATGAGCATCCCCCCAAGGCATTCGGATGCAGATCGCGATCGGCGCGTCCGAGCGCGTCTCGCCGTTGCCGCAAAAGACCTGAAACTCTCGCCGGTGGAAACTCCACGTCACCGAGCGCGCCTGCCACTCGTCACGCGGCAGACGGAAGGGATGAAAGTCGTCCTCGCCGAGTAACGAAACGGCGATCTCGAAAACGCCGTCGCCCCAGTTCGCGAGCTCCGTCTTCTCGCGCTCGAGCCGACGATCGAGCACGTCGGCGCTGTCGTCGTCGAGGCGCAACGAGTAGACACCTTCTTCGATTCCGACGTATCGACCGCTCTCGACGAACGTCATCAGCACCTTCTCGATGATGCGGACGTTGCGCTCGGGGTCGACACGTGTCGCCTTCGGCACCAGCCAGTAGACCGCATCCGCGACCGTCAGCCCATCCCGCGCGGGCGAGAGGTGCGTCAGGATCAGCAGCTGCAGGACGCGCTGTGCGAGCGCGCGCAACTTCGGCCTGTCGAAGAGCTGATCGAGGTGCTTCTCGTACCACGGAAGAACCCGCTGCCCGAGCGGCAGGAACTCGGGTTGAAACTCGAAGAGGTCCTCGAAGTGCGAGACGATCGCGTCGGGACCGATCAGGCTCCCCCACGGCTCGTCGAGAAAGGCCGGGATATCGCGCTCGGCATCCCCACGCAGGCGCGTCACCGCGAAGTCGACGACACCGCGTGTCTGCGAGAAGCGATCGCGCACCTCCTCGAGCAGCGTCAAGGTCGCCGGGTGCACGGGGTAGATCGAGCGAAAGAGATCGAAGTCGAGCGGAGAGTCGGGCATCGCCGCCCGCACGCCCTCGAGCAATTCATCGACCGCCTCGAGGTAGCCCTGCTTCTTGACGAGGATGCTCGATGCGACGAGGTCCGCGACGTGCGCCGGACTGAGGAAATAGCGCAGCGGGTAACGATCTTTGATCTTGCGGTAGAGGTCGTCGTCGAGGTCGCCCGTGTGCTCGATCTGCTCCTGCATCGCCGCGAGGAGCCAGAATCGCTGACCCTGCGCCCACTCGCCGAGAAACTGCAGGAAGCGCACGTCCTCGTTGAAGCGACGGCGGTCCGACTTCGAGCGGAGGAACTCCGAAAGCTCGTCGAGAACGAGCAAGAGTCCTCGCGGGTACGACTCGCTGACGCGCGCCCACGCCTCTCGGCGATCGCCGTGGCCGACCTCGACCCCGAGCTCGCCCGAGACGATCTCCTCGATCATCATCTCGGCTCGAAAGTTGAGCATCGAGATCGCGAGCACGGCGGGCGGCGACTCGACGAAGCTCCCCGATCCCAAGGTCCCTTGTTCCAAAGATCGAGCGACGTACGCGAGAAAGTGGGACTTTCCCGAGCCGTACTGGCCGATGAGGAACATCCCGCAGCCCGTCTCGTCCGAGAGCACGCGACGCAATGACTCGAGGTGCGCTGCAACGTCCTCGGTCACGTGGTAGGCCGACGTGATCCAATCGGCGTCCCGTCCTTTCGCCGATTCCTCCTCCAGGTGGTCCAGGCGAACGACCGTCGGGTGCGTCTGGACCTCGACGAGGTCTCGGATCTTCGATGGAGACTGAGTGGTCGCGGAGCTCTGGCTCATCGGGTTCCTCTTCAAGAAGGGCCCTCGGCGGAGCTCGAGGCTGCCGCTCGGAAGCGTTCGCGGGTATCCTAATGCGGAAGCAGGTTCATGGACAGAGGAGAGTCCCTTCGGTGAGCGAACAGAAGGCCCGAGACGTCGACGACGAGCCAGACCCTGCGATCGTTCGACGCGTGACGCGCGCGATCCGACAGGGAGACCTCGATGAGGCGCGTCGGGGCCTCGACACCCTGCGCACGACGGCCCCCGCCGCGGTCGAGACACGCGGGCTCGAGCTCGATCTCCTGCTGCGAAGCGGCGAATCGGTCGACGCGGCACGTCTCGCCGACACGCTCGCGACACAGTTCACGGGATCGGCGAGGGTCCAGTATCTCGCCGGACTCGCAGCGTTTCGCGTCAAGGACTACCCGGCCGCCATCGAGCGCCTGCGCGAGAGCGATCGGCTCTTTCGCCAGGATCGCACCCGGCGCCAGCTCGCCAAGGCGCTGACTCGCGCGGGCGAGCTCGATGAAGCCGAGACCTTGCTGCTCGAGCTCGTCGACGCGGACGCGTCTTGTCGAGTCGACCTCTCGTGGCTCTACGAGCGGCGCGGCGACGACGCGCGCGCCCTGCGCGAGATCGAGACCTACATCGCACACCACCCCGACGACGA
>CAYZGY010000669.1:0-4834 GCA_964478085.1 uncultured Planctomycetia bacterium | reverse complement strand
CGTAGCTCTCGGTGTGGCAAGGAGGTGGGCTCGGCTCGACCGGAAGCGTGTCAGAGACACGCCGAGGATCGAGTCGGGGCCACTGACGCAGTCCCCAGCGAGAGATACGACGACGCAGCAGAAGACTGATGAGAACTCCGGGCTAAGAGCCCGCATCGGCGGCGATGCGTCTATCGAGCTGCTGTATCCGTTCGTAGACCTCGTCGGGCGTGATCTCCGTCATGCAGATCATGTGGCCGTCGCCCTGGATCGGGCAGACGGGTTTCTGGCACGGCCCACACGGCACGTCGTGGCGGACAACGTCGGAGAAATCGAGATTCGAATCGGTCCAAACGGGATCAGTCGGTCCCATGACGACGATCGTCGGGACGTCGAACGCGGCGCCAAAGTGACGCGGACCGCTGTCCATCGTGATCAGGAGCTCGAGATCACGAACGATCGGCTTGAGGAGCGCGAGGCCGAGGGGAGCGTTCGCCGTGTTGATCACGGGCGTCTCCATGCACGAGACGACCTCGTCGGCGATCGCGTCCTCGCCGGGTCCCGCGATGAGTATCGATCGCCGGCCGCGTTCGCGACTGACCCGGTCGGCAAGCTGCGCGAGAAGCGTCGGTGGCCAGACCTTGCTCCCGCCGAACGAAGCGCCCGGTGCCAATCCGATGAGCTTCTCGTCCTCACCGATGGCGAGCTCTGCGCGCTTCGCCTTCGCACGTTCCTCGAGCTCGGCAGTCACCGCGAGGCGAGGTTTTCCGTCGCCCGGAGTGAGACCGAGCCCCGCGGAGATGTCACCGTAGATCTCCGACATCGGCCGAGGCGCCCAACGCCCCGTCTCTGAATCGGTCGCGGGCTCCAGCACGTTCGTGAGGAACAGGTGCTGCCCGCCCTTGCGATAGCCGACGCGCTGCGGCACGCCCGAGAGTCGGAGGAGAAGCGCCGTGCGAAACGAGTTCGTGAACAGAACGGCGAGGTCGAACTGACGCCGGCGAATCTCTCGCGCCAGTCGAGCGAAGGCGCGAAAACCTTTCGAGCTGTCATCGACGAGCAGCTCGTCGAAGGAGTCGAGCCCCTCGAGCAGCTCCCCGCGCCCCGGTCGAACGCACATGGTGATCTCGGCATCGGGGCCGAGTCGCTCGAGTGTGTTCGCTCCAGCGTGTCGAATGTCTGCGAAGGCCGACGTCGCCATGACGAGGTCTCCGACGGGATTGGGACCCCGCACGAGGATGCGCTTCGCCGAAAACTGCTGCTTCTCCGCGACCATGCGGCGAGGGTACCGGAGGCGTCGCGAGAGGCCAACAAGAAACATCTCGGCACGGCGAGGGCGCCAAGGGCTGGGTCGAACGCACCCGATTCAGCGAACGACCGAAGGAGCTGGCCTTAGCGATTCGGCCATCCGACCATCGGCAGCTTCGTCTCCCGCTCGATCCACAGCAAGCGGTTGTACTTCGCGAGACGCTCGGATCGCGTGATCGAGCCGATCTTGATTTGGTCTCCCTGCCAACCGACCGCGAGGTCCGCGAGCCAGTCGTCCTCGGTCTCGCCGCTCCGCGCGCTGACGGTCACGCGCCAGCCTGCGGTTCGCGCCTTGCGGTACGCCTCGGCGGCTTCGGAGAGCGTGCCGATCTGATTGACCTTGAGGAGAAGCGCGTTCGCCGAGCCCGCGAGAATCGCGCGATCGATGCGCGCGGGATTCGTCACAAGAAAGTCGTCGCCGAGAACGAGCGTCCTCGAGCCGATGCGACGACAGAGAAGCGCCCACTCGTCCCACGCATCCTCGAAGAGTCCATCCTCGACACTGACGAGTCCGTAACGATCGACCCACGCGTCGAGACGTGCGACCATCTTGGCTGCGTCGAGGGTCTCCCCGTCGAGGTGGTACGAGCCGTCACGATAGAAGTGCGACGCGGCCACGTCGACCGCCAGCGCGACATCCTCACCCGGCGCGAGGCCGGCTCGCTCGACGGACTCGACGGCGAGCACGAGCATCTCTTCGGACGACTCGAACGCCGGCGCGAGGCCGCCCTCGTCCGCGACGAGCGCTCGCGCCCCGAATCGCTCGGCCGTGAGGCGCGCGGCGGACTGGAAGACCCGCGCGGTCATCTCGAGCGCCTCGTCGATCGTCCTGGCGGAGGCGGGGACGACGAGGACGTCCTGAATCGCGACCTGCCCACCGGCGTGAAGTCCCCCGCTGAAGAGGTTGATCGTCGGACGCGGCAATAACACGAGGGCGGGGGAGCCGCCGAGCGCGGCGATGTGTCGATAGAGCGGTACGCCTCGCTCGATCGCACAGGCTCGCGTAAACGCGAGCGAGACCGAGAGGAGCGCGTTGGCCCCGAGCCGCGACTTTTGCTCCGTGCCGTCGAGCTTGAGCAGCAGGTCGTCGAGATCGTGCGTCGAGTCGATCTCCCGGCCGATCAGCGCCTTCGCGATCGGAGCCTCGACGTTCGCGACCGCGCCCTTCACACCGAGTCCGGCGTGGCGCTCGAGATGGCGATCCCGATGCTAGAGCGCCTCCGCGCTGCCCGTCGAAGCGCCGGAAGGAACGGACGCCGACGCGACGGCACCGCTCGCGAGCACGCACTTCGTCTCGATGGTCGGACGTCCTCGACTGTCGAGAATCTCGAGCGCCTCGAGCTGCCGGATTCGGCTCATGATTCGGACTCCCTGACCTTCTCGAGGCCTCCTTCGAAACGATCGACGAGCTCGTCGATCGTCGTGGGGAGCTCCTCCGTCAACCGGGTGACGACCCTTCTCTGGCACGATCGTTCGGAATCATCGAGATACTCGAGCGGCGAGCGCCCGGCGACACGCGCGAGGAGCGAGCCGAGCGCCTGGCGTACGCAGCGTCCTTCGAGGTCGGCTTCGAAACTCGCACCCGCAACACCCGTGCGATACGTCGCGAAGAATCGACGAGCGGCCATCAGGAACTCGTCGCGAGCGTGCCGAACATGCTGTGCCTTGCTCAAGAGGTGGGTCAGCGCAAAGCCGACGTCGAAGGCCGGGTCGCCGATGTGCAGCACCTCGTGATCGAGCAGAACGAGCCGACCATCCGCGACGAGCACGTTCTTCGGGCTGAAGTCTCCGTGAACGAGCGCCTCACGGTGCGATCGTGTCTCCGCGATCAGGTCTTCGAGAAACCGCGCACACACTGGCACCTGCTCCGCCGCGAAGGCGTAGTACGGCTCGAGACGGAGCGACTCGAAGAAGGATCGATCGTCGAAGGGCTCTCGATACCGCTCGAGCCGCCGCGACGATTCGCGCTGAACCGTCGCAAGGATATTCGCGAACTCGTCGATGAGCCCGAGGTCGACCTCCCCCGCGAGGAGCAGCGCCTTCCAATTCTCGTGCGGACGCGAAACGGCGCTCATCCCGATGACGTGCGACGCGACATCCTCGAAGACGAGTTCCGGCACAGCACCGACCGGGAGGAGCGATGAGAGATCGCGCAAGCCCGCGGCCTCTCGATGCACGCGCTCGGGGCTCGAGAACCAATCGACCTCGACGCGCAGCTTCTCGAGCGCCTGCTTGAAGACGAGCTCCCGACCATCGCGACAGTCGACGAGAACAGTTCGGTTCGAGACGCCGCCCTCGAGCTTCTCGAAGAACGGCACCCGATGCGACGCGAGAACCCCTTGCTGGACGAGGTACACGCCGAACGCTGCGAAATCCTCGATGTCGCCGATCGTCGAGCTCATCGCTGTCTCCCGAGTCGACATTCGTCTCGAACGAGCACGGACGGATTCACGACGTGCGGTGGCTCTTTCCCGCGAAGCGCGTGAACGACGTGCTCCGCGGCACGACGCTGGAGCTCCGCGATGGCCATCTCGGAACAGAACGCGGCGTGTGGTGTCGCGAGGAGCGAGTCGCACGCGAAGAGCGGATCGTCGGGCGGTGTCGGCTCGACCTCGAAGACGTCGAGCGCCGCCCCCGCGATCACGCGACGATCGAGAGCATCCGTGAGCGCCGCCTCGTCGACGATCGGTCCGCGGGCCGTGTTGATCAAGAACGCGGTCGGCTTCATCCTCCCGAGCGCCGACGCGTCGATAAGCCCCGCTGTCTCGTCCGTGAGGGGACAGTGGAGCGAGACGAAGTCCGAGCAGGTGAGAAGATCGTCGAGCGACGCGGCGATCTCGACCCCGACCGTCGCCTCGCCGGCACGAAGTCGAGGCGTCCACGCGACGACGCGCAATCCGAACGCCCTCGCGCGTTCGGCGACGGCGCGCGCGATCAGACCGTAGCCGACGAGGCCGAGCGTCGAGCCACTCAGCCGTCGTAGTGGTCCCGCGGCGCTCGAATCCCAAGAGCCCTCTCTCAAGGCGTTCGCGAGTGGAACGAGACGTCGCGCGCATGCGAGGACGAGGGCGAGCGTGTGGTCGGAGACCTCGTCGACGCAGTAGTCCGGCACGTTCGTGACGACGATGCCCGACTCCGTCGCGCGCTCGACGTCGATATTGTCGAGACCGATGCCGTAGCGGCTAACGATGACGCAGCGGTCGGCCGCATCGAGCACAGCTCCCGTAACGCGGCTCCAGCACGTCAAGATCGCATCGACGTCCTTCGCGAGGGAGACGAGCTCCGCCTCTTCGCCACTTTCGGAGACGACGAGCTCGGCGTCGATCTCGGCGAGGACTTTCTGCTCGATTTCGAGCGTCGGCCAGGCGTAGTCGGTGATGAGGACTTTGGGGGACATTTTCACGGCATTCATCGGAGAAACTTATCGGTTGTCGACGTTCCGCGAAACTGAATTCCAGGACGCTTCACAGCCGGCCTCTCGGAGCTCTCTGATTCGAGCAAGGCTTGGATCCGGATCTTCCGACAACATAGAATGATCCTCGCGGTC
>CAYZGY010000668.1:0-4837 GCA_964478085.1 uncultured Planctomycetia bacterium | reverse complement strand
GAGGCGAATCTTCCGACTCTTCTTCATCGCTCGCTCGAGCAACCGCCGATTCGATAGTCGACTGCAGCAGCGCGGCGTTGCGCAAGATGCGGCCGACGTCGACCTTCGCTTGGCTGTCGAGCGTCTCTTCCATCAGGAGCAGCTCCGCGTACCCCGAGATCGCGTTGAGCGGATTCTTCAGCTCGTGCGCGAGTCGACGGAGAAACGCGTGCTGCGCCTCTCCCTGGTTCTTCGGGTCGACGAGTTGCTCTCCGTGGGTCAGCCAGCGGCTGATTCTCGTCGTGATTTCGGCCTCCCGATCCGGTAGAACGACGAAATCGTGTGCGCCCCACGCCAGCCATTCGTGTCCTGCACCGACTCTTTCGACCGAGACGATGAGCAGGAAGAGATCCGGAAAGCAGGCGGCGCGAAGCGACTCGATCTCGTCGTCACGCAGGCCGGTGACGTCGATCATCGCGACGCACGGCGACGTCGCGAGACGAGCCTCCCTCACGAACGTGTCCACGCGGACGTGTTCGTGCACGGAAGCCGTGACGCTAGACGCGGACAGAGCTGTGCGGATTTGTCCGCACGGATCCAGCAGGAAAAGCTCCGAGCTCAAGGACGCGATCTCCTCGTCTTCCCAATCTCATACCCCGTCGGCCCAAGAAACCGACCTGAAAGGCTACGATGCTCGGAGAGCACCGGCCACACGGCTTGTCGTTCGGATCGCGTAAAGGAGCCCGCTACGCGTTGATGTGGTTCCGAAAATCTTCGGGCGGCTCGGCGCTCAGCTCGATCTCGGTTTTGAGGCGCGGATGCCAGAAACGAAGGTACTCGGAATGAAGCAGATAACGCGCGGGCCAGTCACGGCGTGAGCCCGTGTCGGGAGTCGGCTGCGCGCCGTATCGGACGTCTCCGACGACCGGGAATCCGGACGCGGCGAGGTGCACGCGAATCTGGTTCTGTCGGCCGGTCAGCGGGGTACAACGGACGACGGTGTAGTCTTCGTGCCGTTCGATGACATCGACCAGAGTTTGCGACGCCTTCAACACGTCTGCCTCGAGCGCCGTTCGCAAGCAGCGCCCCTCGCCGATCGGGATGTCGACCTCCCGAAGATCGTCGGGCACGAGGCCCTCGACGATCGACACGTAGCGCTTCGCGACGAAGCGATTCTCGAACTGATACTGAACCTCGCGGTGGACGTAGGTGTTCTTCGCGATAACGACGACGCCCGTCGTGTCCTTGTCGAGACGATGGCAGAGCCTGGGAATGATCTCGGAACCCTTCGGGCCACTCTCGTGATAGCGATAGTGGAGGTAGTTGATCAGCGTGTCGTAGACGTGACGACCGACGGGGTGGACGAGCATATCCGGTGGCTTGTTGACCGCGACGAGCCACTCGTCCTCGTAGAGAGTTTCGAGCTCACGAGCCTCGTAGTCGTCGGGAACCCCGACGCCGCTCGACAAGTGAATCGTGACGACGTCGCCGAGACGCACCTTGCGGCTCGACTTCGAGGGAGTGCCGTTGACGCGGACGTGCCCGCCGCGAATCAGCCGCTGGAGGCGATTGCGCGACTTCCACGCCATCATGTCGACGAGAAAACTGTCGAGCCGGAGCGCCACGGTCTGCTTGACGTGAAGAGTCACGCAATCGCGCTCTTCCGAAAGATTGCGACCGCGGCCGATCAAGAGCCGGCCTCCGCCCGAAGCTCGCCCAGAGCCGGATACGTCGCGAGGAGCGGTGCGGGGAGGTCGGGGACGCGTCCCGTGAGGATCTTCATCAGCTCGATCGCGTTCGCCGGGGCTTGCCCACGGTAGTGATTGTTCGTGATCACGTACGTCGTCGTCGTGCGGTTCGCGACGCGCGTCATCGCGGGGGCGATCTCGGCGAGCTCATTCGCGTCGTAGAGATAGTCGTACTTGTCGTCTCGTCCGGCGTTCTTGTCGAACCACGCATCCCTGTTGCGACCGTGAAGGCGGAAGTAGCCGAGCGGGCCGGTGTTGACGGTCGTGAGTGGGGGAGTCGTGGACGAGGTCGGCAAGTCGATGTTCGCGAAGTTGAGACCTAATCGAGAAAGAAAAGGCAGCACGCCGTCCTCGCCGGTCACGAAGAACGAGTTGTGGCGGACCTCGACGACGACCTCGAGCGGCGCGAGGCCCCGAGCGATCGACTCGAGGAGCTCCCGCGCTTTCCTCGTATCTTCAAAATACCACGGAAACTGCGCGAGGACGGCTCCGAGCTTGCCGGCAGACGCGAGCGGCTCGACGGCTTCTCGGAACTCGATCGCGAGCCGCTCCGCCTCCTCCGGTGCCAAGAGCTCGAGCCTCCCCGACGAGCTCGAGCGTCGACCGTGCGTCACATCGCGGCAAAGCTTGGCGGTGAACACGAAGTTGTCGAGATCGGCGACGACCTCGGCCCAACCCTGACAGACGCTCGTCTTCGGCGTGTGGTAGAAGCTGCTGTTGATCTCGAGACAGTCGAAGAGCTCGGCCGAGTAGCGAAGTTCCGAGAACTCCTTCGGCCGATCCTTCGGGTAGTACGTGCCCCGCCAGTCGGCGTAGGACCACCCGGCGAGTCCGATGCGAAGGTCGGCCATCATTCAGGAATCGGCCGAAGAGCCGCGCAGCGCTGCGACGAAGGGGTCGTATCGGTACTCGAGACCCCAGGTCTCCGCGATGGCCTGGATTTCACGGTGGTAGCGCTCGTAGATCGATTGTGTACGGTCGCGAAAGGCGGGGTCGCAGAAGAAGGTCCGGCAACCGAGTGGTCGCCGTTTTCTTTCCGTACACATGCCGTCTTTCCAAAACGGGCAGAGCTCCGACCCGGCGGGAAACGTCTCTCGTCGCGATTCTCGGACGTAAGCGATCTCGACCGAGGACGACCAGAGCACGTGATCGTTCTTCTCGAAGTCGCAGCACTGTCCCCGCAGCCAGCAGGCCGCGCCCGTCGAGGCGAGGTCGCGGTCGACTCGTCGGTAGATGTCCTCGAGCGCTTCCCGTGCGGCTGCCGGGAAAGCAGGATTTTTCGCGGCTTGGTCGGAGTGCGTCATCGCGGGTCCGTTTTACCACAGTCGCGTCGGGGGTCCGAGAACCGGACAGGTGCCGCCCCGGGAATATTTTCGCGTTTCTCACCTCAAGGCGTGCTCTCGACGATTCTTGCGAAAATCAGGCGCGGTGGAATTCCACTTGCTCTGACTCTTTGCTGTCCGGGTGTGATCAATCCCACAGTGGACACGGATTCCGAAAAAGTTGCTCAAGTTATCGGGCGATACGTTCCGAGAAAGATGAGGATGCGGATAAGGAATGCCTCGAGATGTGAGGTTTCGACTCGTCCGCTCGCGAGAGTCGGAACGAAACCGGAGAGACCTTGAGACGAGATACGAGAGTGAGTCAGCCGAAGCTCGCCGGCCTGGTGGGTCTCGCGTTCGTCGCGATCACGTCGAGTGGTGCCGCTGCGCAGCCGTGGCGTTCGCACGAGTCGGCGGGGGACACGATCGCGCGACGCGCAGCCGAGCTCTACCGAGATGCGTTCGACACGAATGCGCGCGTCTTCGCGATGCGTCGCGCGTCCGAGGACGACGCTGTCGCACGTCGTGCGTTGCGTTCGCGTGCCGAGATCGCCGTCGCGATGCTCGATGCGGGTCGATTCCGTTCCGTCGATCTCGACGAGGCGGTGCGGGCGACGCTTGGGGCCCCGTCGATCATCGAAGGCGTCGAGAAGCTCGGGAAGAAGGATCTCCGTCAGCTCATCAAGCTGCTCAACTCGGCGCGCACCGCGTACGCTCGGCTTCCGAATCACGAAACTCGCGATCTCGCGCTTCTCTACGAGGTGCTCGGACTGACGCAGAGGCTCCTCGCCGATGCGGAGCAGAAGCGCGCTGACGCGGAGTACCAGAGCGCGCTCGCGAAGGTGACCACCTCGACTTCCGAGGGAGCGGCGGCCGGAATCCGGCTCCGCTTCAAGCTCCGGCAGTTCTCTCAAGCGAGACTCTTCGCGAAGCAGCACGACGCGTCGATCGAGAAGCTCGGAGCCAAGAGCAAGATCGAGACCTTCGCCCGGTTGCGCGCGATCGCCGAGTTCTCGGGCGATCGAGCGGCGCTCGCATCTCTCGGGCGCAAGATTCGCGACCTGGGCGGGCGAGCCGAGCAGCCGCCGCGCACGCTGTCGCGCTTTCCGTCGCCCGCGCTCGGCGCTCGCGCTGACCTCGCAAAGATGGCGACGGACCTCGTCGGTGTGCTCTCGAGCTGTCGGCTCTCGCAACACGATCGAGCGCTCGTCTCTTTCTTCGCGGCGCTTCCTGCTCTCGATCTCGGCGAGTTCGGACTCGCCGTCGAGCTGCTCCGACCGCTCGTCGGCCAGAAGCTCGACGACGCCTGGTTGCGCGCGGGCATCGACGCGCGACTCGCGACGGCGAGGGATCGGCTCGGCGACTACGAATCAGCGATCCACGGTTTCGAAAAGGCGTGGCGGAGCGTCGAGTCACTCACCGGCGGCGAGACGTTCCGCGCCCGCCTGACCTTGGCGTCTGCGAGCTCACTCGCAGCGCTCGGGCGAAACCGCGAGGCGAGCGAACGCGCCAGGACGCTCCTGCGTCAGAGCGGCTTGCCTCAAGGGTTGCGCGTCCGCGCGCGCGTCGTCCTCGGGGGCGTCGCGTACGCACGCGCGAAGGCCGGCGAGAGTACCTTCGACGACGTCCTCGCTATCTTCAACGCTGCCGAGAGAGAGCTCGCGGCGATGAGGGGGCGTCCCGGGAACGACTCGGGGAGCGTCGAGCTCGAGCGTCAGATTTCGGTCCACGTCGCGAACATCCTGCGCGAGCGCGCGCGACGTTCGACGGGGGCGCACGCACAGAAGC
>CAYZGY010000667.1:0-4851 GCA_964478085.1 uncultured Planctomycetia bacterium | reverse complement strand
CGATCTCCCCCGATCTCCCCCGAGCCCACGGAACGGGAACGGGAACGCGAGTTGCGCTCCTCCCATCCCGAAGCCCGACAGACGGAGATCGCCCGGATGCCTCCTGCTGAACGACTCTTCCCTCGTCTCGCGCGCGCTTCCGCATCACCGTTCACGCCTCACGCACGGGACCGTACGAGATTCGCTCCGGAGCACGCCTACAGATCGGCGAGCCCGCGGACGACGCGGGCAGCTCTCCCGTTCCGATCACACTTCCCGTCTTGCTCAAGATCACGCGAGCCGACAACACGATCGCGACGCATGACCACGACGGCGATGCCTTCGTCGAGCACCTCACGGTCGATATCAACGAGACGGGACTCGACGTTCGGCGCCTTCGCTACGGCATGTTGCGAGCGTCCGAGAACCCGAACCTCCCCGCGAACGACTGCTACGATGTGATCAAGGCGGCCCTCGATGCCGGGAACCCGAGCCCCTACGATGCGTACATGAACGATGCCTGCGACTGATGGACTCGGCAGGCTCGTCCGCATATCCACTTCGAACCGAAGGGAATCCCATGTTCGCCTATCGATCCCGCACCCTGCGACTCCTCACCGCCGCCGCGCTGCTCGCCGGCGCGGCGATACTGACCGGCTGCGTCCTCGGTAACTCCGCCGAGGTCCACCGCCACCGGTCGACGACCGTCGGCCAGGAGCTCATCGACCTCGAACGCGCCAAGGAGAACGGACTCGTCGACGAGCACGAGTACCGCGGGCTGCGCAAGAACATCATCAAGATGGCCGAGCCGGTCGAGCTCGACGAGGACGTCTACCAGGAGAAGTGATCTGCTCGAGCGCCCGAGCTTCGCCCCGGTCCTCCTCGGGCTCAGAAGCGAAGCTCGGGCGCTTGGCCGAGCAGCGCGACCTCGGCAGGGGTCAACTCGCGATCGAAGATCATCAGCTCGTCGAGGTCGCCGATGTAAAGGATCCCGAGCAGGATCCGCGCCTTCTTCGTGTCCCACGTGAAGATCTGCGGCCGGCCCGAGATCTCCCCCTGATCGACGCCGTCGAGGTAGAGACGCGCGCTCGCGGCCCCCTCCTCTCCGTTGAACTCGCGAAACGTCACGACGACGTGCGTCCACCGATCTCTCGCGAACGGCGTCTCCTTCACGATGACGAGCGGCCGCTCGGCGTCGGGGATCTCGTCGTACTTGCGCCCGTCCGCATTCCAGACGGGCTTGTCGCAGAAGACGCCGAGCCGGAAGTGCCGGGGCCGGTCGTCCTTGGTGAAATCGAGAAAGATCGACGCGTTATCCCAGGCCTTGTCCGTCACGAGGATCGGGTCGGACCAGTTCGGCTTGAGGTCCTTGTCGGGGTCGACCCGCAGCCACAGCGAGATCGAGCCGCTCCAGCCCTTCTCGCGATACGCGAAGTTGCCCTCGGCCGGAAAGAACGCGATCTGCTTCGTGTTGTCCGTGAAACGGAGCGTGCCGCCGCGTCGGCCCTCGCCCGCGACGATCGAGGCATGCCCGCGCGTCAGCCCGGGGCTCGACTCGCTCGACTCGAGATCGGGCGCGGTGTGCATGCGACCGTCACCGGCCGCGTAGTCGGCATCGGGACCGAGGTCGAACGAGGCGTAGAACGTCAGGGACGACCTCATCGCCGCGTCGGGCGATCGACACGAGGCTCCGAGGACGAGCAGAGAAAGAAGACCGAGAGCTCGCCGCCGCACGCCTGAAGACGCAATTCTTTTCGCCGCCATCTCGCCTCCTGTACGGGTAAGAAAGGATGTGGGGTCTCCACCGCCACGCCAGGCGTAAACCCATAACTTATTGTCACTTAGTTGGCAAGAACGGGATCTCTTTCGATTCGAGAGCGACGATTCGGCCAGCGCGGGGTTTTCCGTAGAGCTGTCCCCAGCGAGACGTTTTCCCCGTTTTCCTGGGACAGACGGTCGGTCCGCGTCTCCTACCCATCGAGGTCCCTGCAGGAGTCCCCTCGAATGACACGCTTTTCGCACTCGCTCACAGCGCTCACAGCGCTCACAGCCCTCACAGCCCTCACAGCGCTGTTCCTGTCCGTCTCTCTGACGACAAATTCGTTCGCCCATCGACACGGTTCGGACCGTGGTGATTCGGGACGGGATGGACGCCGCGAGATCCCTCGCATCGTCGATCAATCCGAGCAAGCGAGCGACTTCAACGAGCTCGAGCGCAACGACGTGAACGTCCCGCTCTCCTTTCAGGATGTCAGCTCTTCGAACGGCCTCGTCGAGGTCTCGGTTCACGTCGACACGGGCCGGAGCGGTCGCTTCCGGTTCGAGGCGCTCGACTTCGGTGTCGCCTCGTACAGCCGCGAGAACCTCGAGATCGAAAGCGTCGTGCCGGGCGCCGGACTGCTCGCGTACGCCGCCGAGAACGGCGAGCCGCCCGAGTGCGATATCGTGATCTACCCGGGCCGCCAAGATCCCGTCGGCTCGATCACGAAGCTCTTCGACGGTGTCCCCTTCGACTCGAACGTCTACGGCAACGAGTTTCTGCAAGTAACGTATCGCATCGTCCCGAACGACGACGAAGAAGCCGGGAGCTTCTCCGGCGAGCCCGTCCGGGCGAGACTCGAGATCTTCCACGCCCACGACATCGCGTGGAATCCGCGAAACGGAGAGTTCTTCGTCCGCTCGGACCGAGACAACCAATCGACGCACGTCGAGCTCGAGTACGCCGAGCCGCCGCGCCTCGTCCCGGGCGACGTCAACGAGGACTCGCACCTCGCGCTCGACGACGCGATCGCGATGATCGGCCACATCTTCCAGACCACGGAGCTCGACTGCGTGGCGGCCGCCGACGTGAACCGCGACTCTCAAGTGAACATTTCCGACCCGATCTACCTCCTCGGCGCCCTCTACCTGGGCACGACGACGATCGACGCGATCTGCGAGCTCGACACGGGCCCTCGCAGTGGGCTGGACGCTGCGCTCTGTGCGTCCGAAGCCTGTTCCGACTGACGTTCGAGGTTTCTGGAGCCTGATCCCATCCCGTTCGACGCCAACTCCCACTTTCCAGAGCAGAAGAATCGCCTGGCAGCGTCGACGCAGGGAGTGGATCGGCGTACGGGAACGGATTCCGAGGTCCCGCTCGAGAGCCTCCTCGAGCACAACACGTGGATGCGCGGGCTCGCCCGCGGGCTCCTCTACGACAAGAGCCTGACCGACGACGTGCTCCAGGAGGTCTACGTCGCCGCGCTCAAGACGCCCCCGCGTTCCGAACGGACGCTCACCGCGTGGCTCTCCAAGGTCGTCCGCTCGATCGCCTGGCGGGAGAACCGTAAGAAGCACCAACGTGACGATCACGAAGCGAAGAGCGCCGGTGACGAGAGCTGCTCGAGCGAAGCACCCGACGAGAACGCTCCCGTTCCCGACGAGATCACGATTCGCCTCGAGACGCAGAAGCAGCTGATGGACGCGGTGATGACGCTGCGCGAGCCCTACCGCTCCGCCGTCTACCAGCGCTATTTCGAGAATCGCGAGTTCGACGAGATCGCCACCTCGAGCGGCGTCCCGAGCTCGACGGTTCGCACCCGCCTCCAGCGCGCGCTCGAGCAGCTGCGCGAGAAGATGACGCGACGCTTCGGTTCGCGACAGGCGTGGGCGATCCTGCTCGTCCCGCTTCTCTCCCGAGAGGACCTCCTCGCGATCGCGGGAACAGGTGCGGCGGCTTCGGCCGGCGCGGCGGCGGTGTCGAAGGCTGCGACGAGCTCAGCGGCGGCGACGAGCTCGACGGCCACGAAGATCCTCGTCGCGACCGTCGCGAGCGTGACTCTGCTGGCGGCCGTACTCGTCAGGTCGCGGCCTGATCCAACGGAGACCGTCGCGTCGAGAGCAGATTCTCCGACGATCGACGAAAGCACGCGATCGTCACTGACGAAGCCGCTCGCTCCCGCGACGAGCGAGCTCGAAGTCGAGGCCCTCGAGGCGCCAGCGAGGGGTCTCGATCCGGCGACCGAGACTTCCGTCGTCGCGCCGCCCATCGGAGCCCGGGTTCGCATCATCGATGCGTCGACCGGCTCACCGGTCCGGGACGCGAAGCTGTTCTTCATCCGCCTGACGCAAGCCGACGGCATCCCCGCAGGAGCGACGGACGACACGGGTCGCGTGCACGTCGACCAGGAGATGTTCGATCGCGACGCCCTCGAGATCGTCGCCGCGGGATACGTGCGCCTTCGCGAGCCCGCGACCGCGCGCGAGACATCGGGCGGCGAGTACACGATCGAGCTCGCCCCGGTCTTCACGGCGAGCGTCGAGGTCGTGCTCGAGGACGGCACGCCCGTCCCCGGAATCGACGTCAGAATCGGTCGCGACGACGATGACTTCGACCCGAAGGACGCCCGCGAGCTCGTCACCGACTCGCGAGGACGCGCCGAGTACGACTACGACCACCCGAAGACGACGATCGTCGTCGATCACGACGAGTTCGCGACGGTCTCGGTTCACGCCGAGACGCCCGTAACGCGCGTCGAGCTCCGCCCGGGACGTCGAGCGCGTGGTCTCGTCGTCGACGCGACCGGCTCACCTCTCGCATCCTCCCGCGTCGAGGTTCTTCACGACAAGAGCTCCGCCGCGCGAATCATCATCACGGATGGGAACGGTGCCTTCGAGATCGGGAGCATCCCCGAGGACATGGACGAAGATCTCGAGCTGACGATCTACCACGCCGACCACCCGAGCTTCCGCGTGCGAGGCACTCCTCCCGTGGATACGGACTGGCGCATCGAGCTTCCGGGCGGAAGCGTTGTCGTCGGTCGCTGCTTCGACGCGCAAGGACAGCCCGTCACCGGCGGCTTCGCTTTCCTGATGGCCCCGGTCGGCGTCGCG
>CAYZGY010000666.1:0-4855 GCA_964478085.1 uncultured Planctomycetia bacterium | reverse complement strand
AGCTCGCTTCGACAAGATCTCGACGGAGCAGGGGATCTCGCCGATCCACATCCGCAGTTACCTCTCGGCCGCCGACGCTGCGATCGACGAAGCGATCCAGCTCGGAATTCGCCCGTACCGCGACCCCGTCCTGATCGACTACCAGCGCAGCCACTACACGAACATGTGGATCAACCGTCCGCTTCGCAACGGCGGCGAGACGATCATGCGAGTCGACGATGCGATCGTCACGTTCGACGACAAGCCGCACATGCTGCGCACCGACTACATGGGCCATCACCGCGACTACGCAGGGCTGTACCGCATCCGAGTCGAAGCTTACGCGTATCAAGCCAAGACGCCGGTCACTCTCCTCATCATTCGGAGCAGCGAGGAGCAAGGCGGCGCGGAGCTCGTCGGCGCCTTCGATATCTACCCTGCGCAGCCCCGCAGCGTCTCCGTGACGACGTATCTGACTCGCGACGATTACCTCTATCTGGCACCTGCGGAGCACGACACCGACAAACGCGGACGCGACATCTTCCGAAACGGCGGCTGGAAGAACTACCGCGGCGAAGGATTGGCGATCAAGAGCTTCACCGTTCAAGGCCCCCTGACGAAGAGCTGGCCACCCGAAAGCACGCGCGAGATGCTCTCGGGCATCGAGCTCATCGAGCACCGAAAGCGCCGGCCAGGGCAACGCTTCGGCAAGAGGCCTCTTCCGCGCGGATTCACGCCGCGGCTATCGAAGAAGCCGCGGGACCACATTCACGAGATTCTCGCTCGTCTGGCTCCAAAGCTCTTCCGACGTCCCGTGCAAGCCGGTGAGGTCGAGTCGTTTCTCCGACTTGCCGAGCGGGCTCTCGAAGGCGGGCGGAGCTTCGAGGAGGCCCTTCGTGTCTCCCTGAGAGCGATGCTGAGCTCACCGCAATTCCTTTACCACTCGGCGAAGCCAGGGCCGCTCGACAGCTTCGCGCTCGCGACACGCCTCTCGTACTTCCTTTGGAAAACCGCGCCGGACGACGAGCTCACTCGCTTGGCCCGGGAGAACAAGCTGACCGATCCCGGCGTCCTTGCGACGCAAGTCGACCGTCTCATCGACGACGAACGCTCGATGCGCTTCGTGAGCGACTTCCTCGGTCAGTGGGTCGGCCTCTACGAGATCGACGCGACGACTCCCGACGACAAGCTCTACGTCGAGTACGACGACGTCTTGCGTCGTGCGATGCTCAACGAGACCGAGTGGTTCTTTCGTTCACTCATCGCGCGCGACGACTCGGCGCGACTTCTCATTGACTCGGACTTCACATACCTCAATCGTCGACTGGCCAGGCACTACGGTATCGACGGCGTCCGCGAGGAGCGTATGCGTCGGATCAAGCTGCCGAAGGACAGCGTGCGTGGCGGCCTCCTCACGCAGGCGAGCGTGCTCAAGATCACGGCGAACGGCACGGTCACGTCGCCGGTCAAGCGTGGAGCGTTCGTGCTGTCGACCCTGCTCGGCCGGCCGCCGAGCCCACCGCCGCCCGACATCGGCTCGATCGAGCCGGACACGCGGGGCACGACGACGATCCGAGAGACGCTCGCCGCTCATCGAAACACGCCCGCCTGCGCGGCGTGCCATCGCGAGATCGACCCGCCCGGCTTCGCGCTCGAGTCGTTCGATCCGATCGGTGGTTTTCGCACCCGCTATCGCTCGACTGGTCGCGGCGAGGACACGAAACGCAAGTTCCGAGGAAGATCCATCTGGGAGTACCGCGAAGGTCCGGCGGTCGACGCGAGTGGGACGGCCGCCGATGGAACGATGTTCCGGGGAATCCGTGAATTCAAGAACACGCTGCGCACGAAGGAGGCGGACGTCGCCCGCAATCTCCTATCCAACCTCGTCGCCTACGCGACGGGTGGCGAAATCCGCTTCGCCGATCGCACGGAGCTCGACGCATTGATCGAGAAGGCCCGCGCGAAAGACTTCGGAGTGCGGACGCTGATCCATCTCGTCGTTCAGAGTAGGATGTTTCGAAACAAATGATGAATCGACGGACCTTTCTACGAGCGACCGGCGTCGCGCTCGGCCTACCTTGGCTCGAATGCCTCGACGCGGCTGCTGCACCTCGCGACGAGTCTCCCGCTCCGCCCAAGCGGATGGTGTTCATCTGCACCGCTCTCGGACTGCACGGTCCGACGCTCTACCCGAAGACGACCGGCGCGAAGTACGAGTCGACCCCCTATCTCGCGCAGCTCAAGAAGCACCGAAAGCAGCTGACGCTCTTCTCGGGCCTATCCCATCCCGACCAAGGCGGCGAGCACGAGACACTTTTCACGTTCCTGAGCGCGGCGCGCAATCCAGGGCAGGACGGCTTCCGCAACTCGATCTCGATCGATCAATTCGCGGCGGAGAAGCTCGGCTACGTCACGCGTTCCCCTTCGGTCGTCCTGAGCACGCACGGGCCGAGCAGCCAGTCGTTCACGAGCAGCGGCGTCATGGTTCCGGCCGAGTTCAGCCCCTCGAAGCTCTTCAGCAAGCTCTTCCTCCAAGGAAATCCGCAGGAGATCGCGCGCCAGAAGAGGAAACTGCACGAAGGCAAGAGCATCCTCGATGAGCTCGAGGCCCAGACGCGTACCCTCCAGCGAAACGCCTCGTCGACGGACAAGCAGCGACTGGAGGAGTACTTCGAGTCCGTTCGAGAGTCCGAACGCGACCTCCGCGAGGCCCTCGCCTGGATAGATCGCCCCAAGCCGAAGGTCACCGCGGTCCAGCCGATCGACATACCGGACAAGACGGATCTCATCGGGCGTACCCGCCTTCTCCTCGGCCTCGTTCCACTCATCGTGCAGACGGATTCCTCCAGAGTCGTGAGTGTCGTGATTCAAGATCACCACGTCATCCCGCAGGTGGCGGGCGTCTCGAGCGAGCATCACAATCTCTCGCACCACGGGAAGGATCCGGCGAAGATCGAGCAGCTGCAGAAGATCGAACACGCGATCGTCTCGTGCTTCGGCACGCTCTTGAACGACCTGAGCGCCAAGAAGGAAGCCGACCGCAGTCTGCTCGACAACACCATGACACTCTTCGGCAGCAACCTCGGAAACGCGAACTCGCACGACTGGCGCAATCTGCCGATCGTCCTCGCCGGGGGCGGTTTTCAGCACGGCAAGTACGTCGCCCACGATCGGAACGACAACACACCGCTGTCGAACCTATTCGTTCGCATGCTCCAACAAGCGAAGATCGAAGCCGATTCGTTCGCGACCAGCTCAGGAGCGTTGAGCTGGTGAAGCGCGGCTTTTTCCTCTCACTCGTAGCTCTGCTGATCGCGGTCGGCCAGCCCGCAGAGCTCCACGCGAAACGTAAGCCGAACATCGTTTTCCTACTCGCGGACGATCTCGGCTGGAAGGACGTCGGCTGCTATGGGGGCCCGGTCAATACTCCGACTCTCGACAGGCTCGCTGAGCTCGGAACCCGCTTCACGAGCTTCTACTCGGGCGCGGCGGTCTGCTCTCCTTCTCGAGCGACCGTGCTCACGGGCCGCCAGCATCTTCGCGCAGGCGTGTACAGCTGGATTCACGACTACGCACAGAAGTCTCACCTGCTCGAACGCGAGGTGACGATCGCCGAAGTGCTCAAGAAGAACGGCTACGCGACGGTCCACCTCGGCAAGTGGCACCTCGGACTTCCGACCCAGGCTCGCAAGAAGCCGACGCCGGCCGATCACGGGTTCGACTACTGGTTCGCGACGGGTAACAACGCAGGGCCGAGCCATCGAAACCCTGCGAATTTCATTCGCAACGGCGAACGCGTCGGCAAGCTCGAAGGATACTCGTGCAGGCTCATCGTCAAGGAGGCGATCCGCTGGCTCGAGAAGCACGGACGCTCCGACACGCCGTTCTTCCTCAACGTCTGGTTCCACGAACCTCACGACCCGATCGCGGCGCCGTACGAGATCGTCAGGAAGTACGGGAGCCTCGATGATCCCGCCGCCGTCTACTCGGCGACGATCGAGAACACGGACCGCGCGATCGCTCGACTCATCAAGGAGATCACACGCGTCGCCGATCCGGAGAACACGCTCGTCGTCTACTCTTCCGACAATGGCAGCTATCGCGCCGATCGCGTCGGGCACTTGCGCGGAAAGAAGGGCGCGAACTACGACGGCGGCATCCGAGTGCCGGGCATCTTTTGGTGGCCGGGAACGATTCCAGCCGGTCAGGTCGAAACGACACCCGCCGGGCTCGTCGATCTCCTGCCGACGATTTGCGGGCTGGCCGGCATCGAGAAGCCGCGCGGCGTACACCTCGATGGAAGCGATCTCTCCCCGCTTCTGCGCGGAGGTAGCGAGACGTTCCGTCGCCATCAACCGCTCTTCTGGCTTCTCCCGAACGGCGGCCCGGCGGCCGCAATTCGCGATGGCAAGTACACGCTACTCGCCCATCGCGGCTACGCGTTCCCACGTGACACCGAAAAGATGAACGCGATCCTCGAAGAGCTGCTCGAGAAGCTTCGCGCAGACGGACGCCCGGAGTTGACGCTCGCTCAGCTGCGGAAGGAAGTACTTCAGAAGACGCTCGAGAACCGAGAGCACGAGCGGATCCGCGGCAAGTACGTGCTCCTCAGCATGTTTCAGGAATCGTGGATCCCTGCGATCAAGAAGGGCTCGTACCAACGCTTCGAGCTCTTCGATCTCGAGAAGGATCCGAGTCAGAAGCGCAACATCGCGAAGATCGAGCCCGAGACGTTCGAACGCCTACGCACGAATCTCCTCGAGCTCCGCGCGAGCGTGATGCGCGACGCCCCCGACTGGATCAACGACTGAGCGGCAGCCTCAAGACGGGCTTCGCCCCTTCGACGGGAGCCGCCTGGAGCGCGAAGAGCTGGTCG
>CAYZGY010000665.1:0-4860 GCA_964478085.1 uncultured Planctomycetia bacterium | reverse complement strand
CACCAGGCGTCGCCTCGAGTTACCCGTTCGCGCTGGAGACTGGGACGAGGTCGACTTGGCGTTTCGGCAGGACTCCTTCGTCGCGCGTCTTCGGACGTCGATCGAGCCCCATCACTACGCCCACTTGCGCGTCGCGGCCATCAGTGACAAGCCGCGCGAGTTTCAGAGTCTCGTCTCGTTCGTCGACACGCAGCTGGATCGCTCCGATTTGGATTCCGGCCGCGGCAATCGAGACGCGCTCGCCGTCGACTTGCTGGACCCGCGGCGCCTACCGACGCAGACGTACGCCTACGACGGCTACCAGCTCGCGATCCTCTGGGGCGCGAATCTGAGCGAAGCCCAGGACGAGGAGCTCGATGCTCTCGCCTCTTGGGTCGAACGGGGCGGGACGCTGCTCGCGATTCCCGGTGAGTCATGGGGCGTCCAGACGCCCGCTCGTCTCCAAGAGCTTCTCGGCATCGTCGCGACCGATGCCGCGGACGCCGGGCCGGAGAGTCTCACGCGGACGCTCTCTCTGCAGCGAACTCCCAGCACGTATCGTCCGCTCGCTCCACGAAACGGTGCTGCTTACGACGCGCCCGAGCTCGCGATCGTGCGCCGTCACGGCCTCGGCCAGATCACGACGCTTCGGTATGCGATCGGCTCGGAGGTTTTTCCTTCTCCCGATGATCACATCCCGACGTACGCCGTGCTTCTCTCCGTGCTCGCGCGGGCCTTCAGCTTTCCGAGCAATTTCGACACAGGGCTCGCGTCTCTCGAGAGCCGGATCGGATCGTCTCTCGCAGCGACGGTCGACACCGCAGTGCCCGATGGCGGCAAAGTCTTCTTCATGATGCTGCTCTACTTGATCGTCGGGTTCATCGTTCCGTGGGCATACTTCCAACGTCGCCAACGCCGTCATTGGACCTTTGTCGTCATCGCCGTCGTCGCGATTCTGGGAGTGATCGCGATCGGCTTTCTCGGGTTCATGTCCGCGTTGCCGGGGCGCGAGCTCGCGGAGGTTAACGTCGTGCGGCTCGATCCAGCCAGTCAGAAAGGGCACGTCACGAGCTTCTACAGCATCATCTCGCCGCGCGTCGGCACGTTCGATCCGAACCCGGCTCTTGACGGTCCGGCGTCCGTGCAGCCGCTGCGCAGTCGAGTTCGCAAGGACGGGAACTGGGGCCAGCAGCTCGTCGATCTTCCGATTCCGAAGCTGATCGCGGAGTTTGACGATGAGAAGCGTTCGACACTCCTTTCCGACGTGAGTCTCTATCCGAACGGTCCGCTCTTCTTCCGCAGCGACTACACGCTCGACGTGTCATCGTGGCTCGATCTGAAGATCGAGGCGGACGACTCGGGCGAGCTCGAAGACATCGCCGTCACGGTGACCAACCGCTCCTCGCGCTCGCTGGGCGCGTTTCTCGTCGACGGTGCCGGGTTGAAGGAGCTGCCTCCCGTCGAGGCAGGAGCGACAGTTCGCTGGAAGGATCTGCGCGCTCGGGATTGGGCGCTCGGACACGAGGACCAAGAACTACAGGAGCAAGCCGCTCGCTCGACGTGGAATCCACGATGGGACGGTTTCGCTCGTTCCCTCGATGACGACGAGCTTCGCGATCCTCCGACTGCGGCCCTTCAGCGTGGCATTCGGAGCCTCTGTGCTTGGACAGTCATGCATCCGGACGATGACGGCGGCGCGGACGCCGTGCCGGAGAACTACTGGGACGATACGGTGACGCCGGACGAGTTCACCTCGCCGAGCATGGAATTGTGGAGACCGCGCCCGCGCGTCCTGCTTCTGCAGTCACGAGCTCCGATCTTTCCCGACGCGAACGACACCTCGCTCCGTGAGGCGAGCACGGTGTTCGTCGTCGAACTCCCGCCGAGGCCCCTCGATGACTGACTCCGAATCCGTAGACAAAACCCCGGTCGCACCCGTTTCCGAGGAGCGCCGTCTCGCTGTCGAGACGAAGGGGCTGACGAAGAAGTACGACGGCAAGACCGCCCTCAGCTCGCTCGACCTGTCGATTTCCGCCGGCGATATCTTCGGCTACATCGGACCCAACGGCGCCGGCAAGACGACGACAATTCGCATCCTAGCGGGGCTGCTGCGACCATCTCGTGGCAGCGCGAAGGTCGAGGGCATCGACGTCATCAAGAAGCCGCAGCAGGTCAAGAAGATCGTCGGCTACATGCCCGACTCCTTCGGCGTCTACGACAACATGAGCCTCGGCGAGTATCTCGAGTTCTTCGCCGCCGCGTACTACATTCCGCGCTCAGAGCGCGGGAAGATCATCGACGGAGTCCTCGAGCTGACCGATCTCGGCCCCAAGCGCGACGACCTCGTCAGCGCGTTCTCGAAGGGCATGAAGCAGCGGGCGTGCCTCGCCAAGACGCTGCTTCACGATCCTCAGGTGCTGATTCTCGACGAACCCGCGGCCGGACTCGATCCTCGTGCGCGCATCGAGTTTCGCGAGCTTCTGCGCGAGCTGCAGAACATGGGGAAGACGATTCTCGTCTCCTCGCACATCCTCACGGAGCTGTCCTCGATCTGTGACTCGGTGGGCATCATCGAAGCGGGCAAGCTCATCGCTGCCGGGGAGGTCGCGAGAATACTGCGCAATCTCCGCACGTCGCGCCGCTACCGAGCGACGTTTTTGACCGACGAAGATGCGGAACGCGCGCAGGCGACTTTGGACGGCCGATCGAGTGTCTCGGAGATCGAACGCTCGGGACGCCAGCTCACGATCGGGCTCGACATGAGCGAAGAGCAGATCGCGACCCTCGTCGAAGAGCTCGTCGCGCGTAAGGTCCGTTTTCTCTCCTTCGACGAAGAGGAAGCCGACCTCGAGACCGCGTTCATGGCACTGACGAAGGGCGACCTGCGCTGAGAGGAGGTCGAATTTGAAGAACCCGCTCGTCACCGTCGCTCGATCGCTCTTCGCGTGGCCGTTGATCCACCGCGAGCTGGTCACGATGCTGCGCACGACGCGCTCGTTTTGGCTCTTGGTGGCGAGTGTCGGCTTCTCGACGATCATTCCCCTGATGAACTGGCCGAAAGGTCAGGAGGGACTGATCTTCTTTCACCAGAACCTCTGGGTCTTCACGACGTTCATGCTGACGCAGCTGACGCTCGCGCTTCTGATCATCCCGGCGTTCACCGCGGGTGCGATCGCCGGCGAGCGACAGAACGAGACCTACGACCTTCTCTACTCGACGCTCCTCGTGCCGAGCGCGATGATCGTGTCGAAGATCATTGCGGCGACGACCTACGTTCTTCTGCTGCTGCTCGCGTCGGCTCCCGGGGCGAGTCTTCTCTACATGCTCGGTGGCCTCGATTTCGGTGCCGTGTTGAGCGCGTACGCAGTTCTGTTCGCCTCGGTGATCAGCTCCGGAATCGTCTGCCTCACGGTGTCGATGCGCTCGGACCGGACGACGCCCGCCGCCGTACGCAGCTACATTTGGGTCGCGTTCTGGAGCTTCGGTGTCTACCTGCTGGCGATGCTTCTTTGGGTCGTGTGGGAATCGATGAACCCGGGCGGGTTTTTCTCCGGCCGAACGGGCGGTGGGATGTTCACGGTGATGAACCTGATCTCCTCGTCGTCCCCGTTCGTCGTCCTGCCGCGTATCGTCTTCATCGACGCGACCGCCAGATTCTCCGCCACGGCGACCTGGGAGCCGTGGCTGATTCACGTCGTCTACTGCACCGTGATCGGCGCTCTCCACTTTCTCTACTTGCTGCGCCGCGTTCGCATGCCGTCCTGGTCGAGCGATCGGAAACCACGCACAGTTGCCGATGCGAACGTTCGAACAGCTAGTCCTTCGAGCCCGTCGGAGAAGCCGTTCGACGCCATCGGGAAGCGCAAGACGTCACGAATTTCGCGATGGGTGCTGAACTCGACGGAGTGGGCCGAGAGTGGCGGAAGGCTCGGTTTCTTGTCGAATCCGATCTTTCGCCGCGAGCTGCTCTCCGAGTTTCCGGGAAGCCGTCGCTTTCGTCGCTTCCTCTTCTGGGTCCCGGTCGGCCTCTGCGCGCTCGTGGGATTCGCGAGCGGTTGGGACGCCGATCCGGTCGCGCCGCTCATGGTCGGTGCGCTCGTTCTCCAGACGCTCGTCGTTCCCGGGGTCGCCGCGACGTCGATCACGCGTGAGCGCGAGCAGGGCAACATCGATCTGCTGCGCGGCACCACGGTGCCGATGGCGAACATCGTTCACGGAAAGATCTTGGCTTCGTTCTTCGCCGGGCTCGGTCCGATCTGTGCCGTGACGATCTACGCGATCTGGGTGTTCACGGTCGACGGATATCCGCATCTCTTCGATTACCACTACGTCGAGATCCTTCGAAGAGGGTGGCCGTTGCACATCCTCGCCAAGTGTCTGTTCGTGCTGTTTCTGACGACGCTCTTCCTCGTGACGGTCGGCACGCTCTTCTCGGTCGTCTCGCGAAAGAGCATCTCTGCGCTCGTGAAGACCTACGCGTTTCTCGGAGCGATTTTCGTCCTCTTTCCGATCGTCTTCCTCTTCGGCGGTGCCGGTGAGGGGATCATCGGGTTTTCTCCCTTCGCGACGATGGCGATGGCGTGTTTCGCGAAGAGCATCGGAGACGATACCGGTGTCGCGATCCTGATTTTCGGGATTCTGTTCGGCGTCGGCGTTCTCGTCTCGTGGGCGGTCGCGTCCGGTTCGTTCGAGCAGCAGGAGCTCGACGATTGAGCTCCGTGGGGTGGAAGCGCTCTGCGAAGCGCGTGAGCTGGAGGCGGGTCAGCCGGAAGCTGAGGGAGTTTTCGGCGCCGACGTTGGACGGCTGTCGAGATACAGCCGAGGACACAGCCGAGGACACAGCCGAGGACACAGCCGAGGACACAGCCGAGGACACAGCCG
>CAYZGY010000664.1:0-4873 GCA_964478085.1 uncultured Planctomycetia bacterium | reverse complement strand
GCGTGCTCGCGGTCGGAGATCCGTCAGTCACGAGATGATCTGTAGATCGTATCGAGCGCGCGACTTAAAATCGATGCGCCAACCATCGATCGCGGAAGCACCACCCAAGGTCGGCTTTGGGTGGGGCCCGATGAAGTTGTGGTGACGACTCCCCCCACTTTCGATGTCGGTGGCGTCGAGCCAGCTGCTTGGCATCTTCACTTCTCTGGGTACTGACCGGTAAAACTGATGAGCAGAGCTCGCAGCGCAGCTCTTACGTCTGAAACGTTTTTCGGTCGAAATGCCAAGGCCTCAAATGAAATGTTGAACAGGAGATCTCCTTGAGTTCCCACGAAGCAGGTCCGGGTGGCTGTCGTCGACATTTTTTGCGAGGGCTGGCGGGTTGCCTGGCTCTTCCTGTCCTCGAGTCGCTTGCTGGGCAGTCGCTTGCTGGGCAGTCGTTTGCCGGGCCTCCGCTTGCTGGGCCTCCGCTTGCTGGGCCTCCGCTTGCTGGGCCGCCGTTTGCCGGGCCTCAGGTGGCAGCCCTAGCGAAAGCCCGTCGGGTCGTCTTCGTCGCTCCCGACTACGGCATGCATCACGCCGGCTTCTTTCCACAGAAGGCCGGCACCGGCTACGTCATGCCGCGTCTCTTGAAGTCTCTGGAGCCATACCGAGGCAGCTTGTCGATCTTCTCGGGGCTGGATCATCCGGGAGTCGGCGGCGGACACGCCTGTAGCGCGACTTTCCTCAATGGCATCAAGGTCTCCGATGCCGACGGAGATCGCCGCAAGCTACTCTCGGTAGACCAGCTCATCGCGGAGAGAGTCGGCGCGGGCACGCGCGTTCCCTCGCTCCGGACGGGCAGCGGGGCCCCCGTTTCCTAAACTCGAGCCGGCATTCGAGTTCCCCATGTAGGGAGTCCCGAGCGTCTTTTCGATCAGCTTTTCACGGAGGATTCCGCCAAGGTCCGGCAGTCCCGCCGCCGGACGCTCTTGGAGAGCGAGAGCATCCTCGATGCCGTCCGTGCCGACTCGAAGCGGCTCAAACAGCAGCTGTCCGGCGCGGACCGGATCAAGCTCGACGACTATCTCGTCTCCGTCCGCGAGGCGGAGCGCAAGCTCGCGCGTCGGCGAGAGTGGATCGACGTCGCCAAGCCGAGAGTTCGTCTGCGCTCGCGCGAATACGATGACGCCGACGAATACCGCCGCGAGGCATCTCTCTTTTACGACTTGCTGCTGCTGGCGATCCAGACAGATTCGACGCGTGTACTCGTCCACCAGATGCCCGGAGGCAACCGACGCTTCCCGTTCGAAGGTGTCACCATGGGGTACCACACGCTCAGCCACCACGGTCGACGGGAGGACCGTGTCCGGCAGCTCGAGATCATCGAGTCGTTCTACGTCGAGCAGCTCTGCCGTTTTCTCGTCAAGCTCCAGAATGCCAAGGACGGCGAGGGCCGCTCGCTTCTCGACAGTACGATCGTGGTTTTCGGGAGCGGCATGGGCAACGCCAGCTCGCACAGCAGTCGCGATCTGCCGATCCTTGTGGCCGGTGGTGGCTTCCGTCACGGCCTGCACCATCGTTTTGCGAAGGACGGAAAGAAGGGGACTCCCCTGTCGAACCTCTTCGTCACCGTGCTCCAGCAGATGGGGATCGAGACCGATCGGTTCGCCACCAGCAGTGGCGATCTCAACCACATTCTGACGTGATGGGAGGCGCCGGGAGGACTCGATGAACCACGGATCGAAACGAACTGGAAAGACGGTGGTCTGGAGGCTCCTGCTGGTCGCGTTACTCTCGATGTCGGGAGCTGTTGGCGCCGCATCGGACCTGAAGACCGAGAAACCGGCGTCTTCGAGTCCGCTCGGACCGTTCCTGAAGAAGTACTGCCTGCGCTGCCACGGGGAGGCAAGTCAGAAGGGGGACCGTCGCTTCGACGGGCTCGAAGGCCACGCGACGGCGGAGGAGGAGGGGGAGCTGCTGCAGGAAATCCTCGACCAGCTCAACCTTGGCGACATGCCACCCCGCCAGGCCACCCGACCGACGGCGCAGGAGGTTCGGGAGGTGGTCGCGTGGCTGACCCACGAGACAGCTCGAGCACGTCAGGCCCGGCGAGTGCAGGAGCGTGGCGTCGTGTTCCGTCGCCTCAATCGCGCCGAGTACTTCAACACCGTACGGGATCTCTTCGGTCTGGACATGGCCGACTTTGATCCGACGGAGGGCTTCGACGAGGACGAAAGCGCCGACGGCTTCGACAACATCGGCGAAGCCCTGGTCTCATCGGATGCGCTCGTCTCTCACTATCTCGAGGCGGCGAGACGGGTCGTCGACAAGGGGGTCCGTCCCGGGCCCCGACCGATCGTGCGGCGGTGGTCGGCGACGGGAGCACAGATCCACGGCAAGGCCCATCCCGATGAGCGTGGCTTCGTCCGCGCTCTGGTGCGCGACCGCTTTCACCAGGTGCAGGTCGGCAAGCGTTTTCGCGGCGTGCCCGAGGATGGGCAGTACGTCATCCGGGTTAAGGCGAACACCGTACGGTGGAAGGGGCACCGCTTCAACGTCGCGGAACTCGGCTACGACCCCGACGAGAAGCCCCGCATCCGCATCGTCATCACATCGCGCGCGGTGGGATCCATCGCCACACGCGTGCTCGGCGAGTACGAGGTGTCCGAGGATGTGCCTGGCGTCGTCGAGGTGCGCACCTATCTTCAGAGGGGACTCTCGTTCGCGGTCGAGTGGGCGAACGGACCGCGAGGATCTCAGAAGCGGATCCTGCGCAAGGTCCTTCCGAAATACCACCCCGACGCCTTGGCCTTGGCGCGGAATCCGGTCGAGATGTACATGGGCGCCGCACCGGAGCTGCGTCTCTACTCCATCGAGATCGAAGGGCCGCATTACCCCGAGTGGCCGCCGCCGGGATTCATGCGTTTCTTCGGCGACGCGCCCGCGTCTCCTGATGTCGCCTATCTCGAGACGTCTCTCGTTCGCTTTGCGAGCTATGCGTTTCGTCGTCCGGCCGTCGCCGAGGACATCGGGCCCTACCTGCGTCTGGCGAGGGTCCGTTTCTCCGAGAGCGCGGACTTCTGGGAGGCTGCGAAGCTCGGTCTGAGAGCTTTGATGACGTCGCCACGGTTTCTCCATCTCGTCGAACGGGCTGGTGAATCGGCCGGGGCTGCGGGAGCGTTGCGCCTGGGGATTTCGTCGGCGCGACTTGACGATTTCGAGCTGGCGACGCGGCTCTCCTATTTTCTCTGGAGCTCGATGCCCGACGATAGTCTGTTCGAGCTGGCGCGGACTCGACAGCTGTCGAGGCCCGCGGTCCTCCAAGCGCAGGTCGATCGCATGCTGTCCGACCCCAAAGCGCGCGCGCTCTGCGAGAACTTTCTCAGCCGATGGCTCGAGCTTCGCTCCCTTGGCACCATGCCGCCCGATCCCGCCGCTCACCGGTCGTATTACAGGGATGACCTGGAGAGTGCCATGCGGCGTGAGACGCGCCTGCTCTTCGAGCATCTGCTGAAGCAGAACGGTAGCATTCTGGACTTTCTCGCCTCGGACTACACCTTCCTGAACGCTGCGCTCGCTCAGCACTACGGCATCGACGGGGTCGAGGGAGAGGAGTTCCGTCGTGTCACGCTGAAGCCCGAGCACCGCCGTGGCGGGCTGCTCGGGCATGGCAGCGTCCTGACTTTGACGTCCAATGGCGTCGAGACGCAGCCTGTTCGCCGCGGGGTCTGGGTCCTGGAGAACCTGCTCGGCACTCCGCCCGCTCCGCCGCCTCCCGACGTGCAGCCCGTCGAGCCGGACACCCGTGGTGTGCGGACGATTCGTCAGCTGATGGAGAAACACCGTTCGAACCCGACCTGCCATGAGTGCCACCGCAAGATCGACCCGATCGGCCTCGGCCTCGAGAACTTCGATGCCGTCGGCCGGTATCGAACGCGTTACGCGAAGAGATCACCGATCGACGCTTCGGGTGAGCTGCCCGACGGCAGCCGATTCGAGGGCGCTCATGGCATCAAAAGGTATCTTCTCGCTCGTCCCAAGCAGTTCAGCCGCAACCTGACCGAAAAGATGTTGACCTACGCTCTCGGCCGTCTGCTGAGCTTCACCGATCGCGCCGACGTGGACGAAATCGTCGCGGCTCTGGAACGCCAGGGGTACGGCCTGCGCGATCTTGTTCAACTCGTCGTGGCGAGTGAGGTGTTCCGCACCCGATGAGACTCTATCGCGGCACCCTTCTATGGGCCTTTCTCTGTGTTGGCGTTGTCTTGGCCTTTGCGCCCTCGAGGCTTCTCGAGGCGGGGCTCCAGAAGAAGGACGCGACACGGCCGAACCTCGTGCTCATCATGGCGGACGACCTCGGCCGTGACTGGATCGGGTGCTACGGCGCGAAGCACCCGACTCCGAGCATCGATCGCCTTGCGAAACAGGGGCTGCGTTACGCGACGGCGTGGTCTATGCCGATCTGCACGCCCACTCGCGTGACGCTCCTCACCGGGCAGTACCCGTTTCGCCATGGTTGGGTGCGGCACCACGACGTGCCGCGTTGGGGCGGTCCGGGCTTGAACTGGAAGAGGCACGCCACCTTTGCACGGACTCTGAGGGATGCGGGTTACGCCACGGCCATCGGCGGAAAGTGGCAGATCAACGATCTGCGGCGCCAGCCGGACGCGCTGCGGAATCACGGGTTCGACGAGCATTGCGTCTGGACGGGCGCCGAGAAGGGCTTCCCCGAGACCGCAGAGCGTTACTTCGACGGTTACCTCCAGACGAACGGAAAGCGCTCCGTCGCGAAGTACGGTCCGGACGCGATCAACGATTTCCTGATCGACTTCATCAAACGCAAGCACAAGGGACCCTTTCTCGTCTACTATCCGATGCTGCTCGCGCATGG
>CAYZGY010000663.1:0-4877 GCA_964478085.1 uncultured Planctomycetia bacterium | reverse complement strand
CGGATCTGCGAGTGACGCGCCCTCTTCGAGAGTGGCCTCACCGGCACCGTCCTTGCCGACGAGCGGCCAGTAAGCGACGGGTTTCGCGTCGAGGATCGCTTTTCGCATCCGAGCGTGATCTTCGCCGGTCGACGGCTTCTCCGCGAATCCCGCCGGCTCGGGGGGCGGCTTCGGACTGGAGACGCCCGAGATGGCGAAGTGCCGCGCGAGGTCGTTGGGCGTCAAGCTGCGCGCGTAGATCGCGACCTCGTCGATCTTGCCCTCGAAGCTCGTCTTCGTCGCTTCACCGGCGCCGACGCGAATCGTGCGACTCGTTCCGGCCTCGCGGGTGACGACGAGCTCGCGTCGTCCGTTGAGAAAGACCGAGACCTCTTCACGTGATCGCGTGAGCGCGACGTGGTTCCAGCTCTTTGCCGGAACGAGGGTCGATCCGCTTGCTGCGCCGAGGCCGAGTCGGCAGAGCTGATCGTCGTCGGCAGGAACGAGACGCAGAACGTCGTCGCCGACCTCGAGAAGGCCGGAGAACTCTCGACCCACGGAACCGCCGAGCCCGTTCCAGAACCAGAGCTCGACGGTGTACGACGTCGCCGCTCTCTCGGGAAGCTCGCCGAGCTCGAGATGGCCGCCGGCGAGGTGGACGCAGCGATTGATCAGCTCCTCCGAGAACGCCTGCGACTCCGGTCCTTCGAGATGGAACGCGACGCCCTTCGTCACGGTGGCCGAGTCGGCCGCACCGATGGACGCTCGGAGCTTCGGTCCACGGAAGTCTTCGAGTCGCCAGTAGCCGATCGGCTTGTCGGCGAGAATGCTCTGAGCATACGAGCCATGGCGAATCGTCGGCTCGCGTCGCTCCTCGCGCGCGACGAGCTCGAGGAGGGAGAGAAGGTTGTCGATGATCTTTGGCTCCGCGCCGACCTCGAGTCCGGCGGTTCGTGCAGGCCAGGTCGTGTAGCCGCCGAGCACGTGCTGTTCGGGCGGGGGAATGTAGCCCGCGGCACCGTTCGCGAGCTCGATGTTGAACGTCGGCTGAAGCGGGCTGCGAGCCTTGATCTCGAGGCCCGTGAGCCCGTAGACCTCGTTCGGGATACCGGTGATTCCGAGGTCGCCGATGCGGATCGCTTGAAGGACGATCTCTTCCGTCGGATTCTCATCGATGAAGAAGGCCTGCTCGGCGTAAACCTGGGGGCGGTTGCGCGGTCTCTTCGAACGATCAGGGAGAATCTTTCGCGCCCACGCGAGTCGTGTCGCGTCCGGGCGACGTCGATCGAGCGTGATGCGCTTCTCGAACATGTAGATGGGCATCTCTCGCGAGTAGCGCATCGTCCCGATCGCTTCTTCCGCGATGTCGACGAGGCCCTCGGTGTACTCGTCGACGTTGCGGTTGCGACGTGGCTGGCTGTACTCCATCCAGTGAAGGTCGCCGCTCGTTCCTTGCGAAAGGATGCCGACGAACTGTCCGTGGTCCGGCGCGATACGTCCGGCGATCTTTCGAGCGAAGGCTCCGGAGTGATCGGCAGAGAGCCCGCCACCGACGCCGAAGTAGTGCATCGAGTAGTTGCCGAAGACGGCGATCGGCGTACCGTCGAGCGCACGAACCGAGACGAGCGAGAGCGCCGTGTCAACGGGACCGGACGGTCCGATGTAGGCCGGGTTCTGGTAGCCGGGGTGCATCATCGCGCGCACGGTGCGATGGCCGAAGGGGTCCGTGCCGATGCGATCAGGGCGCAAGATCCAGCGCCGGCAGTTCGTGTGGTCCGGTGCGTCGGCAACGGTGAAGCCGAGCTCGGCGGAAACCTTCCGCGCATCGGCGTCGACGATCGCGCGTGCAAGCTTGGGTGGCAGCTCGGCCGTGTACTTCGGATCGGCGCGCGTGCCGAGACAGTAGTTCATCGCGCTCGGCGCGCTGTGGGTGTGCGTCGCCGAGATCAGAATTCGATTTTCGGGGATTCCCGATTCCCGGGATGCGATCTTCTTCGCTTCGTCGCAGACGTCGCGCGGGAGCATGCACGAGTCGGTGACGAGGAGCGCGATGCGATCTCGTCCGCTCTGTAGAACGAGCGCGCGTGCGTGAAGAGGATCGATGATCCGATGGGCCTTCGCCGCCAGGAAGCCGCCGTTCTGAATGACGGGAAGCGCGGGCGGCGTCACGTTGACGACCGCGGCGCCAGCTTGCAGCTGTTCGGCCGGGAGCGGTCTCGAGAGAGCGACGATCGCTACGAAGAGCGAGAGGCTGATGCGGGGCACGATGGAGTCCTCGTCTCAGGGAGTCGACAGAAGAGGACATTATCGCGGAGGAGTCCCGCGAGTGGTAGCGTGTCGAGAGGAACTATCCTTTCAGGCCGTGCCGCGGTGCCTCCTGACGAGCCTTCTTGTGTGGAGCTTTCGGGGGCGTTCGCGAGCGTCGCCAGGAATGGTCGAAAGTGCTCGGGGGGTACGACTCGTGGTTTCTCGCGTACCACTCGAGCCACCGTTCGTAGAACGGACGGAGGTTGTGACGGTCGTCGGACGACCAACGCGCGGTCTGCGTCGCACGGTATCCCGTCAGACGCTCGAGCGCCCCGGCTGCGTGCTCGCGGATCGCTCCGTCCTCGTCTTGGAGCAGAAGGAGCGGCGCGGCGCAAGAGGCACCGAGCGCGCGAATTTCTCTCTCGCGGAGGTAGGTGGTCTTCGAGCGGCCGATCGAAGCGAGGAAGGTCTCGATGCGCGCACGGATCTCGGGGTTCTCGTGACCCTTGAGCGCGAGGAGCTCGTCCATCCAGATCGTCGCGCGAACGGCGTCGTGAATTCTGTCCTTCTTGACGATAGCGTTCTTCTCGACGCGGGCGCACTCATACTTCTTGACGAGGCTCTTCGCGCTCTCTTCCCAATGTTTGCTGACGAGGCGCGCCTCGCCGTCGAGCACGCTGACGTTCGCCGTCGCCGCGACCGCGCCTCCGGTCGTCGCCGGAACGCCCGGGCCAGGGGAGAGCGCGAGAAGAAACGATGCGGTCGTGAACGCGATGAGTGGTCTCGGCGCTCATGGCTTCGGATTCTCGGCGACTTCGTAGTCGAGGATGAGAACGGGAGCGAGGCTCCGGTCCGGGGAGGACGAACCCCAGAAAACCGCACCGCCGGGAGCGTTCGGTGACAGTCGAAGGTAGATGTTTCCGTCCTTCGGGTCGACGGCGGCGCCTCCGGGCAAGGCGACCTCGTAGACGGTCGAGCTGTCGGACTCGCGCGCCAGATTCACGGGTTCGTCGCGTACGGCGGGGAGCGAATCGATCTGGACCTTATTGACGTCGGGCCAAGGAGGGCCGACAAGTCGCTGAACCGAGGGCAGGGGAGACGAGGTCGAGCTCGCGCTCGCCGCAGCGGGGAGTCCCGTCCCAAGCATCGCCCCAAGCATCTCGCCGAGGCCCGTCGCGCGGTGAAGTCGCAGTCGCGCCGAGTGGGCCTTCTTGTCCCGATGGTCCTGCGGCACGTGAAACCAGAGAATCGATGCTGACGCGCTCGGTCCGTCAGGCTCATCGCCTTCCTTCGATACGAAGAGGAGATCGTTTCCGCGATGGGGCTTGGCGCGTTCGTGCCAGCTCCTTCGAAGAGTCTCGTGAAGGATCGGACGTGAGCCACCGAAGAGAACGCGACGATCGAGCTTACCCAGCCACTCGATCGACTGCGTCGTGCTGCTGAGCCTCTTTCCGGATTCGTCGACGAGCGTGAGGCGGACCTCGTGACGCGCGGCCGTCGCCTCCTTCGGCTCATCTCGTTCGAGATGAAGCTCGGCGTTGACCGACGAGTTCGCAGGGATCGACCACGAGTCTTGTGGTGCGACCCGTCCGGTGAGTCCACTGGAGCTTTCGATGGAGAGGCGCCCATGTGTCGCCTCGTCGCTCCAGTTGCGGATCTCGATCTCGAGCTTCTTCGCCGGTGTCTTTGCGCTCAGCCACGTCTCGCCCGAGATCTGCATCGTCACCGACTTCGAGGGCAGCCGACGAATCTCGACACCGTTGAGGAGGGGGAGCGTCTTCGCTTCACGACTCGCCGACTTCGTGACGAGGTCGATCGTCAGGAAGCGGCCCGCATCGACATCGAACTCCTTCCAAATCGCGATCTCGGCGGCGCCGGCTTCTCGGGCGACGTCGAAGCTCTCGAGGACCGTGCGTCCGTCGATCTTCACGTCGAAGACGCGTTGGCCGGCCTCATCGCCGGGAGGGGCTGCGAAGCCGAGCCGAACGCTGTATCGTTTCCCGTCTGGACTTGTCGCGGCATCGACCAGCGGAAGGACGCAACTCCGGAGGCCGACGATCGACGACGCGAAGACGAACGGTGTCTCGGCCTTCGCCGTCTTCGTGAACGACGCGCTCCTCCGAATCTCCCGGCCGCCCTCGTAGAGAGACACTTGCGCGTCGTAGCCGAGGAGCAAGAGGTGGTTGCGATGACGGTTTGTCACGGAGATCCACAGGTTGCCGCCATCGTCACGTCGATCGCCGTTCGCCCCGAAGTCGAGGTGGAGGTGCTTGACCGGCAGGCTCGGGCCGGGCTGCGCGAACTTGGGCGCCGACGGAGGCGCCGTCGAGACTTGGCCGAGCGCGACGGAGAAGGGGAGCGACCACATGCAGTCGCAGTAGATCGCCTGTGGGGGCTTGATCATCAGTCCGCCGCCGGAGACGTGGTCGACGTAGCAGTTCGAGCGACTGTGCCAGAACGTGTAGAGACCTTGGTCTCGGTCGAGATCCTTGTAGCCGAAGCCCTTGTTGCGTCCGAAGAGGAAGTGGCGGCTCGCGGAGAAGACGCCGCACTGTTTGTCGAAGCGGCACCAGGCCCAGTCGGCTTCCTCGCCGGTGATCGGGTGAACACGCTGCTGCTTCTCGCCAGTGCGCAGGTCGAAGGCCCACGGC
>CAYZGY010000662.1:0-4884 GCA_964478085.1 uncultured Planctomycetia bacterium | reverse complement strand
GGAACGATATCCGCGGAACGCGTCGCGGCCATCAGGATACGGATGCGCTCGACGCTCCACCCCGTGTGCTCCATGTCGTAAATGACGAACTCGGCGCCGGCGCCGGCGGCGATGCGACCGATGCCGGTCGTGTCGAACTCGAACACGAAGGTGCCGAGGCTGACCTCGCCGTTCTGGAGCTTTCGTTTGACGGTGTTTTCGCGCATCGGGGTTTCTCTCGGGGGTGATCAGGCAGCGGTGATTGGACGAAGAATGAGACAGCTCATCAAGCCCCTGACCGTTTTCTCGGCGGAGCGGAGCGGATAGGCTGGGACCAGGCTCTTTGCCGAGGGAAGTGAACATGCTCGAGATCTGTTTGTTGACCGCGCTCCTCGTCGCCTCGCCGGCGGAGGACGAGGTCGTCGAGGTCGACCCGTGGGCCGTCTTGACCGACGAAGACGTCGGCGGGTCGCCGCGGAAGATGATGCAGCGATTTCTTCGAGAGCGAGTCCAGCGCGCTCTCGAGAAGCGGCGTGCGGCATTCGATCGCATCCACGACGCTCCTGCGGCTCGTGCGTATCGCGCGCAGCGCCTTCGCACGCTGCGCGCTCTGCTCTCGGGCGGCTTCGATCGGACGCCGCCACGACCCCGGCGCATCGGTGAAGTTCGCGAGCTCGACGGATTTCGCCTCGAGCGCGTGATCTTCGAGAGCCGGCCGAGCTTCTTTGTCACCGCGAACATCTGGGCGCCACGCGGCGCCGGGCCACACCCGGGAATACTCTTCTCGTGCGGCCATTGGGAGGCGGGCAAGGCGAACGAGGTCTATCAACGAACTTGCGCGCTCCTCGCGCGCAACGGCTTCGTCGTGCTCGCTTACGATCCGATCGGCCAAGGCGAGCGCAAACAGATCCTCGACGGCGAGCGAAAGGCCCGGTTTCGTGCGACGGCCGAGCATCTCATCGACGGCGTCGCGCCAGTCGTCCTCGGGTCAGACCTCGCGGCGTACATGCTTTGGGACGCACAGCGCGCGCTCGACGTTCTCGCGTCTCGGCCTGACGTCGACCCGACGAAGCTCGGCGCGACGGGCAATTCGGGCGGTGGAATGATGACGAGCTTCTTGATGGCCGTCGACGATCGCATCGCGTGTGCTGCGCCAGGCTGCTTCATCACGACGACGACTCGCAAGAACATCAAACCGGGACCCGGCGACACGGAGCAGAACCTCTACGCTCAGTCGGCGTTCGGGCTCGACTTCGCGGATTTCCTGCTCGCGCGAGCGCCAAGGCCTACTTTGATTCTGTGCGCGACGCAGGACTACGTGCCGATTCTCGGTACGTGGGAGGCCTTTCGTGACGCGAAGCGGTTCTACGGTCACCTCGGATTTCCCGAGCGTGTCGATCTCGTCGAGGCGGACGCGAAGCACGGTTTCTCGCGCCCGCTGCGTGAAGGGACGGTGCGTTGGATGCGACGTTGGCTTCTCGGCGTCGACGACGTGATCGTCGAGGGCGAGCTCGAGGCGCTTTCGGAAGACGAGCTGCGCTGCACGTCGACGGGGAACGTGCTCGATCTCGACGGCGCGCGTTCGCTCTTCGATCTTTACGCCGGCGAGCTCGAGGACTGCGACAAGAGCCGGGAGGCCTTCTGGGGCGCCAACGCTCCCGAGAGTGCAGCAGCGATCGTTCGTGGCCTCGTCGGCGTCGACGTGAAGGATTCGATCTCGGTCTCGGTCGCCGCCCGCCGCGGCTCGGTCGGCCGAGAGGCTTACGTGATCGAGCGAATCGTGCTTCGACGTGACGACGGCGTCGCACTACCCGCGCTCGATTTCAGCCCGAGAATCGCGACTCCCGAACGAGAGCCCGTGCTCGTTTTGCTCGGCGATGGCAAAGCGGCAGCAACCGCGGCGGGTGGTGAGGTCGAGAAGCTGGTCCTCGACGGGCACCGGGTGCTCGCGGTCGATCTACGTGGACTCGGGGAGACGAGCAACACGCCATGGCGCTACAAGCGCGTCGCCGATCGGCTCGGGCCGAACGCCGCCGAGTTCTTCCTCGCCTTTCTCCTCGGCGAGTCATGGCTCGGCATGAGGACGGAAGACGTCATCGCGTGCGCCGAGTTTCTCGGGTCTCCGAGCTCGCCCGAGCGGGCCGGAAGCGTTTCGGTGATCGCGAGCGGCGTGGCGTCTCTCGCGGCGCTCCACGCCGCGGCCTTCGAGCCGAGTGTCTTTTCGACGCTACGCCTGCGCGGTCTCATCGACTCTTGGCGCGTAACGATCGACGCTCCGCTGACAAAGAACCTGATGATCCAGACGGTCTACGCGGCTCTCCGCTATTACGACATCTCCGATCTCTTTCGGCTCGCCGGGCCGGGAAAGGTGATTCGAGAATGAAGACGCTTTCGACTCTCGCAGCTCTCGTTCCGCTCGTGATTTCGGGGTTTGCTTCCCCGGTTCGTGCGGAGGATCGGGGTCGGGTGAAGCGGCTGACGTTCGATGTCCGCTCCGTGAAGGACGGCAAGTGGTCCGACGCGGCGACGTGGAAGCCAGCACGGGTTCCTCGTGCGGGCGAGCGCGTGATCGTGACGTCGGGCACGCGCGTCGAATTCGATGTCGTGACAACGAAGCCTATCCGCCTCCTGCAGGTTGCTGGTACGCTCGCGTTCTCGCGGACGAAGGACACGCAGCTCGACTGCGGCATCATCAAGATTCAGGGTGGGGAGGACTGCTCCGAGAGCGGCTTCGCGTGCGACTTCCACAATGTCAACGCGTTCGGTGAGCCGATCCTTCCGCCAAAGACGAAGCTGCCGACGCTCGAGGTCGGCACGCGCGATCGACCGATCCCGGCAGGCGTCACGGCACGTGTTCGCCTTCACCACTTCGAAGGGATGAACGTCGACGACGCGCCGGCTCTCGTCTGTTGTTCCGGGCGGATGGAGATTCACGGCGCTCCGCTTTCGCGCACCTGGGACAAGCTCGGGGCGGATGCGAATCCGGGCGATCGAGTCGTCACGCTCGCGGCAGCGCCAACGGGTTGGCGTTCTGGGGACGAGATCCTCGTCACAGGCTCGGAGCGAAAGTCTCGCGCGCGCACGTTTCGTGGCGATCCCGACAGTGTCGCGAGCGAGGTGCGTAGAATCGTCCGCATCGACGGAGCGAGAATCGAGCTCGACAAGCCTCTCGAAGAGGGGCACTGGGGCTCGGGCATTCGTCGCAGTGAGGTCGCGAACCTCTCACGCAACGTCGTCATCGAGAGCGCCGACCCCGAGGGGGCGCGCGGGCACACGATTTACCATCGATTCAGCCACGGTGGGCTGAGCTTCGCGCGGTTCGCTCACCTCGGGAAGGAACGCACCCTCGGACGCTACGCGATCCACTTCCACCTCGTCGGCGACACGATGCGAGGCGCCGAGGTTCGCGGCGTCGCGATCGTCGATTCGCACAATCGCTGGATCACCGTCCATGGGACGCAGTACCTCGTCGTGCGCGATTGCGTCGGCTACGGAAGCGTCGGTCACGGCTTCTTCCTCGAGGACGGGACGGAGGTCTACAACCTCTTCGATCGAAACCTCGCAGTGCAGGCGTACCGCGGTCGCCGCATCCCGAAGCAGGTCATGAGATTCGATCCGAACGACGGCGCGGCTTTCTGGTGGGCCAATGGTCGTAACGCTTTCGTCCGCAACGTCACTTGCGAGAACGACGAGTACGGCTATCGCTACGACAGCCAGATGCGCAGCAACTTCGACTCGCGCCTCTCGGTCCTGCAGCCCGATGGGACGGAGAAGACGGTCGACATTCGCAAGATCCCGATGTGGCTCTTCCGTGACAACGAGGCGCACACCGAGGGGCTCTACGCCTACGCGTTCTCGGGCACGGACGGCGAGGGGCCTGACGTGAAGCACCCGCATCACTTGAAGGGGCTGCGCGCCTGGGAAGTCCACTACGCGCTTCGCGCTCAGCTTCCGACGATGTGGATCGAGGACGTCGACATCGACGGTGCCGCGTACGGCATCTACCGTCCTTGGTTCGACAACCACGTCTACCGCAATCTTCGCATCGCGAACACGGCGGCCGAGCCTTTCAACCGTGGTCTCGACGATCGCAGCACGCAGCACGGCTCGATCACGGTCGACGGATTGACGTTCGGCGGCAAGGGCTACGGGCGTTCGATGCCACTCATCCAGATCAGCGCGAACAACCTCAGCGGCAAGGCCGCGTCTCATTTTCGCCGTGTGCGCATCGAGGATCGTAAACGAGAGCCGCGACCGCTCGTCAATCTCGGCGGCGGACCGCGACTCGATCCGAAGACCGAGCGGAGCGTTCCCGTCTACCTGCACGACTGGTACGGAGTGGGGCGCCACGCGGAAATCGTCAGCACACGCGCGAAGGACGTGAAGTCGAAGATCGGCGAGTACCGCGAGGATCGGCCGCTGACGGGAGACGAGTCGCGTGTGCGTGAAGTGAGCGATGTCGAGTTTCCGGAGCTGCTCGCGCCGATCGACGATTCCCCGCCTGCGAGCGTTATCCTCGGGACGCAAAGGAGCGGTGATCGAGTGCTCGTCGAGGGCGTCTCGTTCGACAACACGAGTGTCGCCCGCGTCGCCGTCAGCGGAGTCGCGGCGAAGCTCGTCGAGAAGGCGAGCGGCGTCGTCTACTGGTCGGCCGAAATTCCGACCGGCGCGGGGAAGTCCATCGAGGTGCGGGCGCACGCGACGGACGCGGCGGGGAACACCGAGCAGAATTCTCACCGGCTGTCATTTTGACGGGACGGGGTCGCTGCGCGACCCTCTTTACCGTTCTGTCGCCTGTCAAAATGGCTTGCCGCAGCCTTCGGATGGCTTCCTCGGATTTTGTAAGTTTTTACTTCCGAATGGTTTGTGGGGTTTGGAACGCCTTTTGCTTCCTGTCTCCTGGTC
>CAYZGY010000661.1:0-4893 GCA_964478085.1 uncultured Planctomycetia bacterium | reverse complement strand
GATCGGGCCCGGAAGGGGGCCCGTCGAACAGTTCACGCCCACGAGACGCTGACGGTCGGCGTACGGGATTCCAGGTTCCGTCGCGGTCGACCACGGCGATAGACGAGTCAACGAGTTCTATGCATTCCGAAGACAGCGAAAACGACCAGTTCACCGGCAACGAGATCGCGATCGTCGGCATGGCCGCACGACTTCCAGGGGCGCTCAGCGTCCGGCAATACTGGGAGAACCTGCGCGACGGCGTCGAATCCGTGCGCCGATTCAGCACGGACGAGCTCGAGAAGGCCGGGGTCCCGAAGGAGGTCTACTCGGGGAGCTACGCGCCGTTCGGTGCCGTGCTCGACGAGTTCGATGAGTTCGACGCGCCGTTCTTCAGCTTCTCGCCGCGCGACGCTGCGCTGCTCGATCCGCAGTTCCGTCAGTTTCTCGAATGCGGCTGGGAGGCGATCGAGGCAGCCGGCTACGATCCCGGTGATGCGCCGGGCGCTGTCGGCGTCTTCGCGGGCGTCGGCCAGAACGCCTACAACCTCTTCAACCTCTACTCGAATCCGGACCTCGTTCATTCGGTCGGCGAGTTTCACATCCGCCACGTCGGAAACGACAAGGACTTCCTCACGACGCGCCTCTCGTTCCATCTCAACTTGAAAGGACCGAGCGTCAACGTGCAGACCGCGTGCTCGACTTCGCTCGTCGCCGTCCACCTCGGCTGCCAAAGCCTCCTCGGTGGCGAGTGCGACATGGCCGTCGCGGGTGCCGTATCGTTGATGGTGCCGCAGACGAAGGGCGCGCCCTTCGCAGAGGGCGGCATCATAGCACCGGACGGACACTGTCGCGCGTTCGTCGCCGAATCCGCCGGAACGGTCTTCGGCAGCGGTGTCGCGCTCGTCGTCCTCAAGCGGCTCAAAGACGCCCTCGACGACGGTGATCCGATTCGTGCGGTCATCAAAGGCTCCGCGATCAACAACGACGGCTCGCTCAAGGCCGGCTACATGGCACCGAGTGTCGATGCGCAGTCGCAGGTCATCGCCGAGGCGCTCGACCTCGCGGAGCTCGACGCGGATTCGGTGACCTACGTCGCCGCGCACGGGACGGGAACTCCCGTCGGCGATCCGATCGAGATCGCGGCCTTGACGCAGGCCTTTCGCAAGACGACCGACGAGACGCAATTCTGTGCCATCGGTTCGGTCAAGACGAACATCGGTCACCTCGATACGGCGGCCGGCACCGCGAGCCTCATCGCCGCGGCGCAGGCGCTCGAGAACGAGGCGATTCCGCCGTGTGTCCACTTCGAATCGCCGAACCCGAGCATCCCGTTCGAATCGACGCCGTTCTTTGTCAACGCGGAGCTCCAACCGTGGCCGCGCACGGGCCAGCCGCGGCGTGCAGGCGTCAGCTCCCTCGGAGTCGGCGGAACGAACGCGCACGTCGTGCTCGAGGAGGCGCCCGAGAGGGAGGCGTCGGGTCCTTCACGCGCGAACCAGCTCTTCCTGCTCTCGGCGCGTACACCAGCGTCGCTCGATCGCGCGACCTCGCGACTGGCAGAGCATCTTCGAAGTGACGAAGGTGCGAGCGAATCACTCGCCGACGTCGCGTACACGCTTCAAGTCGGTCGACACGAGTTCGGGCACCGTCGCATCGTTGTCGGCGGACTCGAGGACCGTGAGGGCGTCGCAGAGGCACTCGACAGTGTCGATCCCGAGCGAGTCTTCAGCGGCTACGTCCCGGAGGAAGAACGATCCGTCGTCTTCCAGTTCCCGGGCGGCGGCGCGCAGTATCCGAACATGGCGAAGGATCTCTACGCCACGGAACGCGTGTTTCAGGAAGCCGTCGACGAATGCCTCGCGATTCTGAAATCGAAGGAGAGTCTCGATCTTTTCTCGCTCCTCTATTCGAGTGAGGCGGAGCTCGAGAACGCACGGGGAGAGATTCAGAAACCGTCGCTCGCGCTTCCGCTCCTCTTCACGATCGAGTACTCGCTCGCGAAGCTCTGGACCTCGTGGGGCGTCGCGCCGAAGGCGATGATCGGTCACAGCATGGGCGAGTACACCGCGGCTTGTCTCGCGGGTGTCTTCCCGCTCGAGACTGCGCTTTCGCTCGTGACACTACGTGGCCGACTCTTCGAGAAGCTTCCCGAAGGCGGCATGACGAGTGTGCCTCTTGCTCACGACGAAGTCTCGAAGCGCATGCCCGAGGGGCTGTCGTTTGCGGCGATCAACGGTCCTGGGCTCTGCGTCGCGTCGGGACCTGTCGAGAAGCTCGAGGAGCTCGAGCGTTCGCTCACCGAGTCGGGCGACGAGTTTCAGCGACTCAAGATCTCCGTCGCCGCCCACTCGGCGATGCTCGAACCGATCCTCGAGGAGTTCCGCAGCTTTCTCGTGACGGTCGAGTTTTCCGCGCCCGAGTTGCCGTTCGTCTCGAACGTCACGGGAGCCTGGATCACGGCCGAGGAAGCAACGAGTGCCGAGTACTGGGTGCGCCACCTTCGCGAGACGGTGCGCTACTCGGACGGGCTGCGCACGATTCTCGAAGATCCTGCGCGCATCTTGGTCGAGATCGGACCCGGTCGCGTCCTGACTAGCCTCGCGGGCATGCACCCGTCGAAGACGACCAGCACGGCGGTCGTCTCTTCGTTGCGTCACCCGAAGGAAGACGTTTGCGATCAGGCGCTACTCCTCGATCGACTCGGACGCGTCTGGCTCGCGGGCGGACAGATCGACTGGCAGGGATTCTACGAATCGGAGACGCGCCATCGTGTTCTTTTGCCCACGTACTCGTTCGATCACGAACGGTACTGGGTCGAGCCTGGCGATCATCTCTTGACGCGCGGGTCAGGGGCGAACGCAGGATTCGGCGGGCTCGCGCGTAAGGCTGACGTGGCGGATTGGTTTTCGTCGACGTCCTGGCGACGCGAAGCGTTGTCGGTCGCGAGTACAGACGACGAAATGGAGCGCGCGACAGAACGCTGCCTCGTCATCGCGGAGAGTGAATCCTTCGGTGACCGACTCACGAGCGCGCTACGCGATCGTGGACACGACGTAACGCGTGCCTCGCTCGGTGAGGATTTCGAGGCACTACTCGACCGGCTCGGCAAGGAGAACCGCACGCCGACGCGTATTATCCACGCCGGCGCAGTCGGGGTGCCGCCGGAGCTCGGGCGCGCCGTCGAGGAGCTCGACGACGGAGTCCAGCGCGGGTTTCAGAGTCTGTTCTCACTCGGACACGCGCTCGGAAGCGCCGGCTTTGACGGAGACGTCGGCTTGATCGTCCTCGCGAGCCACTCGCAGCAGCTCAGCGAGAACGAGTCGGTCTCCCCTGTCGCTTCGTTGGTCAACGGCGCGTGTCGAATCCTCTCCGCAGAGGTCGTCTCGGTGCGCAGCTGTGCGATCGATATCGTCGAGCCGAGCCCGGGGTCGTGGAAGGAGCGACGACTCTTCGATCAGCTCGTGCGTGAGATCGAGCGCCTCCCCGAGGATGCCACGCCGGCGATCGCCTACCGAGGCGACGAGCGCTGGGTCGAGTCGTTCGAGGATCGTCCCGTGCCGGCCGATTCGCCCGCCGAGGTCGATTCGAAGATACGCCAGGGCGGTGTCTACCTCATCACGGGAGGACTCGGCGGTATCGGATCCGTGCTCGCAGAGCATTTAGCGAGTCGGTATCAGGCTCGACTGATCTTGACCAGCCGCGACAAGATTCCGAAAGAAAGCGAGCGCGACGACTGGCTGAGCATTCACGGTGCGGACGACGAGACGTCTCGACGCATCGCGCGAATTCGTCGACTCGAGCAGCTCGGCGCGGAGGTTGTCGTATTGCGCGCGGACGTAACCTCGATCGAGGATATGAACGCCGTGGTCAACGCCGCCGAGAAACGTTTTCACGGTCTCGACGGGGTATTCCACGCCGCGGGTGTGCTCGACGATGGGCTTCTCCAGATGAAGACGGCCGAGGACTGCGAGCGAGTTCTCTCGCCGAAGGTGCGCGGAACGCTGGTGCTCGATCGAGTGCTCGACGGCGTGGAGCTCGACTTCGTCGTCCTCTTCTCGTCGATTTCGGCGTTCGCCGGCCTCGCGGGGCAGTTCGACTACGCGGCCGCAAACTCGTTCCTCGACGCCTACGCGCGGGAGGCATGCCGACGCAGCGATCGACTGACGATCGCGGTCAATTGGAGTGCCTGGGCCGACGTCGGCATGCTCGCTGACGCAGATGTCTCGGCGGGTGCCGAAGGAACGAGCTCCGATACGGTCATCGCGCACCCGATGCTCGAATCGATGGCGACGACGGCAGAGGGCTACCGGACCTATCGATCGACGTGGTCCGCGGACCGCGATTGGTTCCTCGATGAGCACCGCAACACCGACGGCACGGCGTTTCTTCCCGGTACGGCGTATCTCGAGCTCTCACGCGCGGTCGGGGTCGATTCGCTCTCACACGCGAGCGTCGAGATTCGTGACGCGGTCTTCCTCGCGCCACTGGTTCTTCGCGGAGACGAGGAGCGGGATATCGAGGCGCGTGTGCAGATCAGCGCGGATTCCGCGAGCGGAGAGGTCGGTGTCTTCAGCCGTGCGAGCGGAAAGCTCGGGGCTTGGGACGAACACTACCGCGCGAGACTGTCTCGCTGCGAGGCGAGTGCCGCGGGGGCGCGTAGCGTCTCGGTCGACGAGATCTCCGCACGGTGCGAAACGCGAAACGTCGCGCGTAGTGGCGAATCGCTTCGTCTCGAGCAGGAGAAGCATCTCGACTTCGGTCCGCGTTGGCGTGTTCTCCAAGAGATCCGCCTCGGCGAGAACGAGGGCATCGCGACACTCGAGCTTCCCGAGGAGTTCGCGAAGGATCTCGAGTCGTTCCGGCGCCCCCCCGCGCTGCGCGAAAATGCGCCAGCCGTCGGGTTGCCCCTAC
>CAYZGY010000660.1:0-4901 GCA_964478085.1 uncultured Planctomycetia bacterium | reverse complement strand
TCCGCAGGTGTCGGATATTGCGGGGGTTGCGACGTCCGCCGGACGCCGGACGCCGTTCTGCGTGGCCACCCTCCTCAACCATCCACCTATGATAGGGCTGCGTTCGAGGAATTGGATCACTTTTTCGTGTTGTTTGGGTCCCCGTTTCGCGGTTCAGGGGCCGTGGACGACGTAGGAACCGTCGTCGACCCTTGCCAAGCCCAGAACCCCTCTCTAAGATCCCCGCATGGTTTCCGAAGCAGGCGTAGCACCGCAACTTTCCGAGGTCGATCGACTGATCGAGGAGTACTCGGACGTTCCCCCCGAAGCGATCGTCAAAGAGGACCTACTCCGACTCGGGGTGGGGTTCTCACAGGACGCGCTACGGGTTTCGTCGGGATTCAAGCCGAAGTCTTACTTCATCTTCAGCTTCGACCTGCGCCCGATCGCGGACATGGACCAGGGCGAGAATCTCAAGGCGCCCGAGGAGCTCTGTCTCGTCGGCGGTGCGCGCGATTTTCGCCGGACGATCGTCAGCGTTCGCATTCACCCGGACTCGCCGTACCAGGTCGACATCGTCGAGGGGAAGTTGACGCTGCTCGCCGATGGGGAGGCGATCTGTGACATCGAGCTGCAGGAGTCTCCGGCGTACTACCAGCACACGCTCTCCTCCGGACGCTCGATCACCGAGATTGCTCCGACGATCGAGTGGGGCTACCTCGTCTACCTGACCGCGTACCGCAAGTGTCAGTACTTCGGCTTCAAGGAGGAGTGCCAGTTCTGCGACATCAACGAGAACTGGCGCCAGCAGAAGGCGGCGGGGCGCTCGTACGAGACGGTCAAGGAGATCGACGAGGTCATCGAGGCGCTCGAGATCATCGACGAGCTCGACACCGAGAAGCGCACCGGCGCGTACACGATCACGGGCGGCAGCATCACGCGTCACTTGCGTGGCAAGGATGAGCTCGAGTTCTACGAGCCCTTCGCACGTGCGATCAACGAGCGCTTCCCGAATCGGTGGATCTCGAAGATGGTCGTTCAGGCGCTCCCGCGCGAGACCGTCGAGCGATTCCGCGACGCGGGAGTCCAGATCTATCACCCGAACTACGAGGTCTGGGACAAGAACCTCTTCTCGATCATCTGTCCCGGCAAGGAGAAGTTCGTCGGTCGTGACGAGTGGATGCGTCGCATCGTCGACGCCGCCGACGTCTTCGGTCCGTCACAGGTCATTCCGAATTTCGTGGCGGGCGTCGAGATGGCGAAGCCGCACGGCTTCGAGACGATCGAGGCGGGGCTCGCTTCGACGGGCGAGGGGCTCGACTTTTTCATGTCGAAGGGAATCACACCGCGCTTCACGACGTGGTGCCCGGAGCCACTGAGCGTGCTCGGCAAGGATCAGGGGCCCGCGCCGCTCGAGTATCACGTCGGGCTGCTGCGGCTCTACCGCGAGACGCTTCTGAAGCACGAGCTTCCCGCCCCGCCGGGGTACGGACCTCCGGGCGTCGGCCACGGGGTGTTTTCCGTGAGCGCGTTCATGGACGCGCTGCCGCCGGCGCTCGGGGTGGCGGAGCTGCCGTATCCGGCGGTGGTCAGTGGAGCTTCTTGAAGCGGTAGATCGTCGTCCAGGTCGATTCCCTCTTCGCGTCGGCCGAGAGCACTTCGTACTCGCCGGGTGCCAGTTCCACGTCGATCTGCTCGTCGATCTGCTCGTCGGCGTGCTCGAAGTCGGTCGCTGCTCGAGGATTCGATGCTGTCGCTCCTTCAGCCGGAGCGTTCGGCGGTACTTGTGCTTGCCCTGGCGCTCGAGAGACTCGGCAAAGGCGATGAGCTCTTCAAGTGTGTCGGCCGCGGTCCACTTGAAAAAGAGAGCCCCGTCGGGACGAGGCAGGTAGTAGAGCAGATCAGGTGTATCCCCGAAGACGTAGAGATCCTGCTTCCTGACGTGGATCGGTGCGCACAAATGCAGCGTGCTGCACGCGATGTCGTAGTGATTCGTCGGACGCTCCCCGACCTCGACCTCGGCAAATAGACGGCGCTTCTCTTTCGCAGACAGCGCGGCGAACAGCGCCTTCGATTCGGCCGCCGGGATCGGATCGATCCCCTTCCATTCCTTTCCGCCTTCGACGGGAAGCAGGATCAGGGGACCGCCCGCACTTCCGATCGACGGGATCACCCCGCGCTCGCCCTCTTCCCCCAGAATCCGATCTCCGCCGGTTCGCGTTTGATCACATGCTTGAAGAAGTAGAAGCAGAACGGCAAGCCCAGCAGCAATCCCCAGACGCCGCCGGCGTGGTGGCCGATGACGAGGATCGCGAGGACGAGCACCGGGTTGACCTTAAGCTTCGCACCCATGATGCGCGGGTTGAGCAGGTAGGCCTCGACGAAGTGGATCGCGGTGATGAAGACGATGATCATGAGGCATTTGAACAAGCCGTCCTTGGGGTCGTTGAGCGCGACGAGGCAGATGGGCACGCTCGAGATGAAGACACCCGCGACCGGGATGAATCCGCAGATGAAGACAACCAGTGCGAGGAACGCGACATAATCGAGCTCGAAGAAGAGCTTGAGGCCGATCGCCGTCAGGATCGTGTTGACGAGCGAGATCAGCGCTTGGGCCTCGAGCACGTTTCCGAGCACGTTGCCGAACTGGACTATGTTCTTTCCGGTCTCTTTGTAGAAGCCGTGGAGCTTCGTTCTCTCGAGCTTCGCGACCTCGTTCTTGAGCGTGTCGAGGTCGATAACGATGAGGAAAGAGAAGAGCACGGAAAGGAACAGCAGCGACGCGATGCCGAGCGCGAGCGCGACCGTTCCCGTGATCACTCCCGGGGCGTGCTCGAAGAGCCAACCCTCGAGGAGCTTGATCTTGTTCTTGACCTCGGCTGTCTCGAAGAGGCGTAGATCCTCGACGGTCTTCTCGGGGACAGGCGGGGGAGGATCCGTCTTCGCTGCGGTGGCTTCCCCTGTCTTCGTTTTCGCCTCTTCGTCCTCGACGCCTTCCTGGCCCTTCTCAGGCTTCGCGGGAGCGTCGAGATAGCGGAGTAGGTTGACGTACCACTCGTGCTCCTCTTTGAGATTCTGCTCGATGGTCTTGGTCCACTTATCCGGAAAGTCCCGCACGAGGTCTCGCACGTCGCTCGCGCCCGAGCGGATGTCCGGAACGAGCAGCAATGCGATGATCGTCCAGATGAGGGCGAAGCCCGCGTAGACGATCGTGACGTTCGCCTTCCAGCTCAGATTCTGAGCACGCTGACTCAGCGCCCGCGCGAGCGTCGCCGCCACGAACGAGAAGACGAAGGTGAGGAAGATCAGCGGGAAGAAGTGGCGCAGAGCGTAGAGAAGCGCGAAGAACACACCCCAGATCAGGGCCTTTTGGCCGACGCCCCAGCACCACCAGAAGAGCTTCCAGAACTTGAGCTGGTGCTCCTCGTTGAGCTTCTTGATGTCTTCGGAAGACGTCTCTTTCGATTCCGTCTCGGCTTCGGACTCTCGACCTTCCGGCTTCTCCACCATGCTCTCAGCCGTCTTCTCTGCCCTGCGAGGAAGGAATCAGTCTGAATCGATCGAGCTCCGCTCGATCGAGAGGGGGCTTCCCGAAGGCCCCCAGAATGAACGCGCCTATTTCACGCCGAATTCGCCCTTGAGGTTACGGAATCCCGCGTGAACGTGCTTCGCGCCGTTCTGGAAGTTCGCGTAGTTGATGACGAAATCGGGCGAATGGAAGATGTACGAGTGGCCTCGCTCGGCCTCGAGCCCGCCGCGCCAAACGAAGTGGATCTTCGACCAGTCGCCCTTCATGACGACCTGCCTGGCGGCCTTCTTCGACGCGTCGTCGAGGTGGCGCAGGTACTGGTTGAAGAGCTTGCGGGTAGCCTTCTTCTGATCTTTGGTGAGCTTGTCGAGCGTCAAGCCTTCGGGGCGCTCGCCGTTGTAGGTCGCCGACTGCATGCCCTCCATCTCCTTGGGATTGCCTTCGCCGGTCGCGGCCTTGCGCTGATCTTCGGGGAGCGACGTGATCAGCGCACGCGCGAGATCCTCGAGCGAGCCGAGCACGCGCTGACCCTTCATCGGATGGTCGATCGTCACCTCGCCCGGATTCGCGCCGAGCATCAGCGGCGTCGCCGAGACGATCTCGTGACCCTTGAACGCGAAGTTGAGGCAGAGGTGGTGACCTTCGAAGCGGTAGGCCCACGCGTCCTTCTCCGACGGCTTGCCGAAGATGCTGAAGAAGTAGAGGTCCGGGTCACGCGGGAAGCGACGGTTCGGTCCCTCGATCTTCGCGAGGACGGCCTCGAGCGTTCGTACCTTCTCGACCGTCTTGTAGCCGATCGCGCTGAGGCTCGCCTTGAGGATCGCGAGGCCGAGCTTCTCTTCCTTGTCGCGCAGCTCGTTGATCGGCAGGCCCTTGCGCGGACGCGGAATGAAGTGCCAGTTGAATCGCTCCTTGTCGCCGTACTCGAACGAAGCCTTGGCGCGCTTCTTCTCGTCGAGCCCTTCGAGGAAGGCACCGACGGCCTTCGCGATGTTTCCACCGATGGCGTTCGCAGGATTGACCGCGCTCGCCTTCGGGGCGGAGTCGTTCCAACTCGGAGAAGAGATTCCGAACCAGGCGCCGAGCGCGAGCGCTGCGAGCGCGAAGCAGAATTGCTTATTCATGTTTTCCTCGTCTTAGGAAGAACTTTCGGACTGGTGTGGGTCGATGGTTGCTGTCCGCTGAAGAATCGTCTCAGTATACGAACTCTCGACGTGCCCGGCCAAGACGCATCTTCGGGCGTTTCGACTGCAGGAGTCGATAGTGCGTCTCGGGAACCGCGCGGCGCACTCTGGCCACTCGCGCGGGATCCGTTCGACGTCGAGAATCCGGGGACGGGTGATTAACAGTCCGTTGAAAAAGTCGATTCGGCGTCCAAGCGGCCGATTCGCCC
>CAYZGY010000659.1:0-4904 GCA_964478085.1 uncultured Planctomycetia bacterium | reverse complement strand
AGATGTCGCGGTGCGATCGCGGCAGACGCCTTCGCAGGTCGCGAAGAGTCTCGGGAAGGAAGAGGGAGGACGCGCCCGCGAGTCCACCGCCGATCACGACGACATCCGGGCTCCAGAGAGGAACGAGGATCGCGAGCAGGGACGCGATTTCGGCGCCGGTCTCGTGCCAAGCTCGCAAGGCGAGCTCGTCCCCGCTCGCGGCCCGTTCGTAGAGAGCGCGGGTGTCACGGATGCGTGGAGCTGTGCCGGTCGTCTCCCGGCAGATGGCTCGGTGGCGAGCGAGCACGCCGCGTGCGCAGAGCTGCTTCTCCGCTCGACCGGACGCCACGGGAAGCTGCGCGACCTGGCCGGCGGTGTGGCGACTCGCTCGGACCGGTTCGCCGCGGACGACGAGCGCGGCTCCGAGGCCCGTGCCGAGTGTCACGTAGAGGACGCGCTCGCTTCCGTGTCCCGCGCCCGCGCGTGCTTCGCCGACCGCCCCCGCATTGCTGTCGGCGTCGAGAATGACGTGCCCCCGAAGGGCTGGGACCCGGCGCTCGAGTCGCGCCGCGAGATCGAGGCCGTCGAGTCGGGGCAGATTGGAGAGCCGGACGATACGCCGTCGCTTCTCATCGAGGAATCCCGGGACGGCGACCCCGAGGGCTGCGGGGGGCGTTTCGGACGCCATCCAGGCGCGAATCGGCCCGAGGAGGTCGTCGACGAACTGCCCTGGAGATGAGTCGCGGCGGCTGGGAATCTCGAGGGTTTCGAGGATTCTCAGTCGCCGCATTCGGACGAGCTGGATCGAGGTTCCTCCGATGTCGCAGCCGATCAGGTCGACTTCTCTCAACGGAACCTCGCGAGCCCTACGACGAGATCTTCTCGAGAAGATCGACGACGCGGTTCGAGTAGCCCCACTCGTTGTCGTACCACGCGAAGACCTTCGCGCACTTGCCCTGGCCACCGAGGACGAGCGTCGCGTCGGCGTCGAGGATCGCGGAGTGGGGGTTCATGATGATGTCGCTCGAGACGATCTGGTCTTCCGTGTACTCGACGATGCCCTTCAACGGTCCTTCGGCCGCCGCCTTGACCGCGGCGTTGACCTCGTCCTTGGTGACTTCCTTGTCGAGCTCCACCGTGAGGTCGACGATCGAGCCGTCGATGACGGGGACGCGCAACGCGAGGCCGTCGAGCTTGCCGTTGAGCTCCGGAAGGACCTGGCCGACCGCGCGGGCAGCGCCCGTCGACGTCGGGATGATGTTCTGCGCCGCGGCGCGCGAACGACGCATGTCGCCGTGCGCGAGATCCGCGACTTGCTGGTCGTTCGTGTACGCGTGGACGGTCGTCATGACGCCGTGGTCGATCCCGAAAGAGTCGTTGAGGATCTTCGCGATCGGCGCGAGGCAGTTCGTCGTGCACGACGCGTTCGAGAGCATCTTGTGCTCGGGCGTGATCGTGTCGTCGTTGACACCGAGGACCACGATGTTGTCGAGCGCGTCCTTCGGCGGGACGGTGAGGATGCATTTCTTGCCGCCGGCGTCGAGGTGCTTCTGCACCTGCTCGCGAGCGCGGAAGATGCCCGTCGACTCGATCACCACGTCGATGCCGAGGTCGCCCCAGGGGAGGTTCGCCGGGTCGCGCTCGGCGGTGACGCCGATCGCCTTGCCGTCGACCTCGAAGCCGCTGTCTGTCACGGCGACGGACTTGTCGAAGCGACCCATGACCGAGTCGTACTTGAGGAGGTGCGCGAGCATTTCGGGGCTCGTCAGATCGTTGATCGCGACGACCTCGACGTTGTCACGGGCGGAGATGACTCGAAAGACATTGCGGCCGATGCGGCCGAAACCGTTGATTCCGACGCGGATAGTCATGGTGATTCCTTGTCTCTGCTATCTGCTACTTCTGGGCTATCTGCTACTGCTGGCGTGTCAGGTCCGATCCTGAAAAAAGAATTCTTGTCGTGCCCACCGACCAGCTGTCGACGAGCTCGTGATCAAGTTTGGGAGATTTTCGCCTGGCCGGAACGGCGTCGAATCGCCGTGCCCGGGGAAGGGGCCGGGGCCGGACAAAACCGGGATTCTAACAAAAGATCTCGCGAAAGTCCCGAAAGACCCAGCGAGCGAGTGACCAGAGCTCGTCAGGCTCGTGAGTGCTCGCGATGGCAGCCGCGTGGAAGCCACCTTGGCGGGCTCCGTTGAGGCCGTGGACCGAGTCCTCGAAGACGATCCCGTGTCGCGGTCGGATCCCGATGAGCCGCGATGCCGCGAGAAAGCAGTCCGGAGCCGGCTTTCCGCCCGCGAAGCGGCTGCGATCGACGAGCTCGGTGAAGAGGCCGTCCCAGCCGAACTCACGCACGATGAACCGGACGTTTTCCACGGGGCCCGAGGTACCGATGGCCGTCGGGATGCCCTGGGCGTCGAGCCAGCGCAGGAAGCGGTCGACTCCGGGCATCGGGACGACCCGCCCGCGCGCCGCCTTTCGGTAGTACGCCTCTTTCTCACGACTCAGCGACTCGACGCCACCGAGAAGCTCGCGACCGGCGTGCTTCCACAGGAGGGGGATGATCGTGTCGTTCGTCTGGCCGAAGGTCTCGCGCGCGAGAGCGAGGAGGGAATCGTCCGTCGCGAGCCCGTGAGCCTCGGCGAGGCCGATCCAGCCCTCGATGTGGAATCCCTCGGTGTCGGCCAGGACGCCGTCCATGTCGAAGATGACCGCGTCGATGTGGCTCTCGTCGATCAATTGGCGAGCGCTGATTCGTGGGGGCATCGTCGAATTCTCCCTAGCTGACCGGACCTCGTCGGGGGCTCGAAAACAGCCGACGGGATAACGGAAGGCGAGATTCTGGTCAAGGCTCGAGCGTCGAATGTCGACGCTGGAGTACGCCGATCAGACATTCCTACAACGACCTTGCTTTCCCGAACCGCTCGCAGTGTAATCGCCCGTTCGCGACCGCCGAGTTCGAGGTTTGTTTCGGCGATCTTCCCGAGAGATTCGAAAGGGCTTTCATGAAAGAGCTGGTCGACGCTCCGAGTGGTGATCCCAAACTCGCCGAACTTCGTAAGCTTCTCGACGGTGGTGACTTCGACGCGGTTGAAGGCGCCTGGATGGACCTCCTCGAGGGGGACTCGCTCAACGGCGAGCGCGTCGACGGTCTGCTCGCCGCCGCGGACGAGCTGATGCTCCAGGGTTACTCCGGCAAGGCCGGCCCGCTGCTCGAGCTCCTCTCCGGTGCAGCGGAGGGCGTCGCGGGTCTCGATCCGGCGTTGTTCGTTCGACTTTCCGATCTGCTCGTGCGTGCCTTCCCGCGCAACCCCGAGTACCTCTCGCTCTTCGTCGATCGATTCCAGGAGCACTTCGGCCCGACGTCCGTCGAGCGTGCGTACTTCAACGCCGCCGAGATCAACGACGTCTCGGATCCGCTCCGGGCGCTCGAGCGATTCGACAGCTTGATGCGCTTTCAGCCCGGCACGGTCGTTTTTGACGAATCGGGGTGGGGCATGGGAGAGGTCCTCTCCGTCGACCCGCTCCTCGGACAGGTGCGCGTCGATCTCGAAGAGAAGAAGGATCACCGCATCGCGATCGAGGCGATCGACTCGATCCTCCAGGTCTTCCCGAACGAGACCTTCCGCGCGATGCTCTTCCGCGGTGGAGACGCTCTGCGCGCGCTCGCCGCCGAGAACGCGGTCGCCGTCGTCGAGAAGGTGCTCGACGATTTCGGCAACCCGCTGCCGCAGAAGGATATCAAGGCTCGCCTCGTCCCCGACGTGATCGAGGCGAAGGGATGGACGAAGTGGTGGAACGCCGCGAAGAAGGCTCTTCGCGAAACCGGCTTCTACCGCATCGGTGATCGCTCGCCGTATCCCGTCGAGAAGCTCGAGTCGCAGCTCAGCTTCGAGGACGATCTCCTCGAGCGCTTCGCGCGAGCGGAAGCCGGGGGGAGCGGCTGGAAAGAGACCCGTCTCGTCGCGCGCCAAGTTCTCAAGGGTGGCGAGAAGGCCTTCCCGAACGCCTTCAACGAGGTCTCGATGGAGATCTTTCGCCGCACCAAGATGGAGGACGATCCCGCGCGCGCTCTCGAGATGGCGTCGTTGTTGCGCCGAGCGCGCGGCGACGAAGATTCGATCGCGCTGCTTCGCGAGACGCTCTCACGCTTTCCCGCGAGCGAGACAGCCGCGGCCTTCACGGCGCTGCCGACCGGCGAAGACCTCGCCGGCCTCCTCGCCGAGACGAAGATCGCGCGTGAGGAAGACTGGACGATGGTCGCCCGATCGGCGTTCATGGGGCGGACCGACTCCGTCCGTGCAGCTGCTTGCGCCTTCCTCGAGAAGGAGGACGCGGAGATGGTGCGCGCGCTCTGTACTGAAATCTGCGCGTCGCCGCGTCGTTCGCCCGAGACCTACTGCTGGCTCGTCGAACGTCGCCTCAAGGACAAGGACCAGGGGCGTATCTGTCTCGAGCCGCTCGCGCAGCGCAAGTCGCGCGGACTGTTCATCCTTCTTTTCGATCTCCTCGAGCACATCAACGACAAGGAGGTTCGTGAAGGCCGCAACGCCGTCAAGGATTTCTACCGTCGCCTCGAAGGACTGATGTACTTCGACAAGGGCGAGTTCTTCCGCGAGGCGATCAAGATGATGAACGCCGACTCCCGCCGCGCGGTGCACCAGGGGCTCGTGAGGAACCAGGAGAACCTCCAGAAGATCTCGACGAAGCTGCTCGAGATCCTCGGCTCGGTCGCTCCGGTCCTCGTCGAAGAGGACGCGATCCCGGCCTGGAAGGACGAGAACATCATCTTCTCGACCGAGGCGGGCTTCGAGAAGCGTCAGGAGGAGCTCCGCGAGCTCCACGAAGAGAAGCTCCCCGCGATCTTCGAGGCGATCGGCAAGGCCGCCGAGTTCGGCGATCTGAGCGAGAACGCCGAGTACACG
>CAYZGY010000658.1:0-4906 GCA_964478085.1 uncultured Planctomycetia bacterium | reverse complement strand
CAAGAACCACTCGAGTACGACGGCTCGGGCCACTTCCTCGTCCCGCAGGCGCCTGGGCTCGGTGTCGAGGTCGATCTCGACGCGGTGGAGATGTACCGGCACGGGGAGCGGATCGAGTTTTCGGGTTGAGACGCCGCGCAGTCGACGCCAGATCAGGAACTCTGACGATATCGCGGAAGTAGTGACACGCCCACCGCTTGTCTTCGTGAATCGCGCTGTTGTCATAGACCCAGCCCTGCGTGTCGGCGTAGTAGTAGATTTCGTTCTCGACGCTCCCGAACACGGTGTTGAACCAGGCCGCATCCCACTTCTTTCCCCACGGACCATCCGAGACGAGACGTTGGCTCCAGCCGCTCTTCTCCCGCATCGCGATGAACGCGATCGCCGTGTCGTCGCGCTGAATCGCGACCGACTCTCCGTCCCTCGACCACAGAAACGACCTCGTGTGAAGGGTCGGGTCCAGGAGCAGCGAGTCGTCCGCTGCGAAACCCTTCGCGGCGGGAGGTGGCCCACCACGAAACTCCCGAACTTCCTCACGAGTCGGCGCTTCGATTCGGTTGTGCACCCAGACGTCCGCGCACGGCTCGACGCTCAGTCCTCCCGGATCGCCATCAGCGCTCGCTTCGAAACGGCTCGTACGAATAGTACTTCGGCCGGTCATCGAGCCGAACGTGGAGCCACGGAACACCGCCTCCCGCAGTGCTCAGCCAGAGCGGACGAGCGCCGCGGCAGCGATCCCTGCGCCAACCTCGGATGAGATGCCTTCGCGATAGAGCAGCTCCTCGATCGCTCCGAGGAGCCTAAACACGTTTTCGCGCCTCGAAGCCTCGCCCATGAGTCCGATGCGCCAAATCTTGCCGGCGACCTCGCCGAGGCCGCCGCCGACCTCGATGTTGTGCTCGTTGAGTAGCGCGCCGCGAAACTTCGCGTCGTCGACGCCGTCGGGCAGCCACACGGCGTTGAGCATCGGCAGCCGGTGCCCCTCCTGCGCGAAGAGACGGAACCCGAGCGCTTCGAGCCCGCGGACGAGCGTCGCGCTGTTCTCCGTGTGCCGTACGTGACGCTCCTCGAGACCTTCCTCCTCGATGATCGCCAGAGCTTGGTGAAGCGCGTAGTTCATGTTGATCGGCGCGGTGTGATGGTAGACGCGCGATCCTTCGGTCCAGTACTTCTCGATCATCGAAACGTCGAGGTACCAGCTGACTGGCTTCGTCGACCGTGCGCGCATCTTCTCGACCGCCCGTTCGCTGAAGGTGACGGGCGAAAGCCCCGGCGGGCAGCTGAGGCACTTCTGCGTGCCGCTGTAGGCCGCGTCGACACCCCACGCGTCGATCTCGACGGGCGCCCCGCCGAGTGATGTGACACAGTCGACGAGGAGTAGCGCGCCGGAATCGTGACAAATCTTGCCGAGCTCCTCAAGCGGCTGATGCGCTCCGGTCGAGGTCTCCGCATGCACGATCGCGACGACCTTCGTTCCGGGATTCGCCGCGAGCGCGTCCGCGATCTCCTGCGGCTCGAAGACCTCGCCCCAAGGACGATCGATGCGCGTGAGCTTTCCGCCGATGCGCTCGACGATATCGCTCATGCGATTTCCGAAGACGCCGTTGACGAAGACGAGCACCTCGTCACCCGGCTCGACGAGATTGACGAACGTCGTCTCCATGCCTGCGCTTCCCGTGCCCGAGACCGAGATCGTCAGACGGTTCTCCGTGCGGTAGAGCGAGCGGAGCATATCCTGGATCTCGTTCATCAGCGCGAGGAATTGAGGGTCGAGGTGACCGACAATCGGTTTCGCGAGGGCTTCGAGTACACGCCGGTCGACACTCGAGGGACCCGGGCCCATGAGAAGTCGACCGGTCGGATGGAGAGCCTTGGTGGACATGCTGATTCGGTTTCTCTCTTGAAATTCGGAGAAAGAAGAAGATCGATTTCAGGAATTCGATTCGGTGAAGATCACGTTCACGGCCGTGAAGCCATGCAGGTAGCTCCGCGAGCCGACGGGACCGATCTCGCCTGCGGCGAAGAAACCCGCGACGGGCAGATCGCCGAAGCGGCGACGCAAGGCGCCCGCGTCGTGGTTATCGTCGTCGAACATGCGCGTGCCGCGACCGTTGCAGGTGAAAATCAACGCGCCCGCAGCTCGATCCTCGAGTCGTTTCTGCGCAGACGTCAGAAGACGATCGAGCTCGTCCGTCGCTGATTGCGGATCTCGCAAGTGGAACTGGATCGTCTCCCCTCGCTGGGCATGGTCGCCGATGACCATCGAGCCGTTCTCTTTGACGAAGCCCCTGACTCTGCGGATCAGGAAGTCACCCTCGCCGTCGCTCGCACGAGCCGAGTCGACCGCGCGACCGATCTGGAGACCCTCATCCTGATAGAGCGCGTCGCGCTCCTCCTCACTCAGCTGCGCGACCTGCTCGGTGAACTTCTCGAGCGGAGTCTGTCCGCCGAGCTGGTGGATCACGTTGTCTTCGCACGAGGTGACGATGAACGGCTTGCCGAAAGGCCGACAACCCTGCGAGACGATCGGAGCGACCTCGACCGCCCCCGAGACAGCCACCGCGACCGCACCGGCCTCGTGACTGCGCGCGCCGAGGAAGAGCCGATTCTGACCCGCCCCCCGCGCAGCCGAGGCCATGCCGCCGACGATGCAGAGATCGGGGCGCTGCTCCGTGATCTCCTTGACGAAAGCGTCGCACGGAAACGTGTACGGATCGGGGAAGAGGATCAGCGTCTGCGCGTCGACGGGGACCTTGCCGAGAAGGATCTCCCGGCCGATCTCCGATCCGTCCATCGGCCACTCGAGGTGCATCGGATGTACGTTGACGTCCGGAAGCACACCCGCCCAGAGCGTGATCGCCGCGCGATCGATGTGCTCGTCGGCACCGTAGAGAACGCTGTCCGCCGTGCAACCGACGAGCGTCCTGCGCCCTGGCTTCGCAGCGCCCAAAGCCTCGTTGACGATGCGAATGATCTTGTCCGCGTCTTCGAGATGTTGCCGCGACACGAAGAGAAACGCGAGATCGGGCTGCTCGCCACCGAGCTTCTCGAGCACGGCGCGAACAACTTCCTGGGCAGCGGCTTCACCGCCTTCCTCGAGAGAGACGCTTGCAGAGATGAGCATGGCGTTATGCTACGGTCGACCCCGCGCTATTTCCAGCGCACTTCAAAACGCGCGTGATCGCCGCCGGACGTCTCGAGAATCTCGAGCTCGACGCCGTAGACCTCCTCGAGAAGCTTCGCTGCGAGCACCTCGTCCCGCTCCCCCGCGCGAACGAGCTCGCCCCTTCGCATCAGCCAGACGTCGTCGGCGTACTGCGCCGCCAGGTTGATGTCCTGAAGAACGACGAGCACGGCGCGTCCAGATCGAGCGACCTCGCGCAAGCGCCGGAGCGTCGCGTGGACGTGGTAGAGATCCATCGCGCTGACGGGCTCGTCGAGGAGCAGGAACCGCCCCTCGCCCGAAGACTGGTAGAGCGCTCGGGCGACAAGAACACGCTGCTGCTGTCCGGAGCTGAGCTCGACGAAGGTCGAGTCGACCATGTCTTCGAGCTCGAGATCCGCGATGACCGTCGCGAACGCGTCATCGTCTCCCGAGAGCGCGAAGCGGCCCATCTCGATGACTTCCCGGACGGTGAAGAAGAACCCCGAGCTCGTCTGCTGCGGCACGAAGGCGATCTGCGCAGCGCGGTCGACATCGCGATACTCCCGAAGCGCTCTTCCGTCGAACTTCACCGTGCCCGACTTTGGGTCGAGCGCGCCGAGCATCAGTCGAAGGAGTGTCGACTTGCCCGACGCGTTCGGACCGAGCAGAACGGTCAGTCGGCCCTGGGCGAGCTGCGCGCTGATATCTCGCACCACGTCAACGTCGTCGCGATAACCGAACCGCACCGCGTCGAGCTCGACGAGCGTGTTCGTAGAAGTCTCACGCAGATCACCCGTCATTCCGCTCGCTCCTTGCCGATCTGCGGCCACAAGAAGAAGAGGAATACAGGCCCGCCGACGAGCGCCGTCACGACGCCGATCGGGAGCAAGCTCTTGTCGATCGCACGAAGGGCCGTGTCGGCACCGACGACGAGACTCGCGCCGGCGAGGGCCGAGCCGATGAGGAGCGGACGGTGCCGCGGTCCGATCAGAAGTCGGACGAAGTGAGGACAGACGAGCCCGACGAATCCGATCGGGCCCGCGAGCAGCACCGAGCCCGCCGTCAGAAGGCCAGCGACGACGAAGAGCTTGAGCCTCAATCGCGGCAAGTGGAGCCCGAGCGAGTGCGCCTCGCTGTCCGAGAACACCGCGACATCCATCGCACGACCGAGAGCGATCGCGACACCCGTACCAAGGAGCGTGACGACACCGACACCGACGACCGTTCCGGCGCTGACGTGATCGTTGAAGTACCCCAGCATCCAGAGCGTCATGCTCGAGCGGTAGTTTTGCGACGCGATCGCAGAGAGCAGCATGATCGCCGCACCGTTCATCGCGTTGATCACGACACCGACGAGCAGCACGGCGATCGGATCGACCCATCCGCGTCTCTGCGACAGGAGATACACGAGCACCATCACGCCGATGGCTCCGAGGAACGCTCCGAGCTGATCGACACCGAAACTCTCGCCGGCCGTCCAGCCGAGAAGTGGCAAGAATCCGACGACGACGTAGCCGAGCGTCGCACCACTCGAGAGCCCGAGGATGTACGGCGACGCGAGCGGATTGCGCAGGAGCGCCTGCAGCACGGCGCCGCTCACCGAAAGCGCTACGCCGACGATCACCCCGATGCCGAGCCGAGTCGCGCGAATCTCGAGAATCGGGCCCAACGGGCCCCCCCCCCCAAACCCCGAGGCCCCCCCCCCCCACCAAACCCACCCCCCCAACACCCCCACCCCCCCCCCCCCCCCCCCCACGCCCC
>CAYZGY010000657.1:0-4920 GCA_964478085.1 uncultured Planctomycetia bacterium | reverse complement strand
GTCGACCTTGTTCACGTGAACGTACCGATCGACTTTCGCTCGCGCCGCGCGCTCGTCACTGAGGTATTCGTCTTTCTCCTTCAGACCAGAACTTCCCATCTGGTTGACAATCGACCCGCCCTCGAAGCCACGCCACAATTGCGTAGCCAGTTTCCGATCGAAGCGAATTTCGCGGTCGCGCAAGACACCGCAGCGCCTCGCCTCACGCGAGATGATATCGGTCGGATGGAGAAGAAAGTCGCATCGCGTGAAGCGCTTCAGCTCACGCCGAATTCGATGAAAGAGCTCTGGATTGAATGAATGTAAGCAAGCAATCTCCGTCAGCAAGGACTCCGAGACGGCGAGACGGGTCTTCCCGAAACGAACTCGTTCACGGAGCTTCAATAAGGCCGCTCGCTTCAGCTCCGCGCTAATCCGGGACTCTCGGAAGAAATCGGAAATCGCGTTCGTGTCGAAGAACACGGTCTCACATGACGGTCGAAACATTGTCCGCTCCCCATCCGAGAGTCGGTCATCCGCCCCCAGAAAAGTGGTTCACATCCGGGCCACATCACCACCACCTTCCAGAAGGAAAGCAGCCAGCCCCTCATAAACTGCCACTATGAAGGGCTTTAAGTGGAGCGGGTGATCGGGATCGAACCGACGACATTCAGCTTGGGAAGCTGACGCTCTACCACTGAGCTACACCCGCTCGCGTGGTCGTTGCTGTCGCATAGCTTAGCACCGAGCTGCGTAGGCTCGCAAGGGGGTGAGGTTTGGGGAAGTGGCCTGGCGCCTGACCCCCTAACTGCGTGGGTATCACACAGCAATGCGTCGAAAGGCATGAATGGACGCGGCGTTCGCCGTCGACAGAAACAAGAGCACCGACCCAACGATCCTCGTGTTTTGAGCGAGCGTCATGTCGACGACCGATCCTCAAGCCTCGACTCAAGCGTCACTCTCCCGGCTCACAGATATGCGCGTCGCTCGTCGGGTCGACTCCCGCACTCGGAAACGGTGCCGCGATCGCCGGTCCCCCCGCAAAAAGCGCTCGCAAGATGTAGACCATGTCCGAAACGTCCGGCGCGCCGTCGTCATTCGCGTCAAGAACGTCGAGACAGTGACTCGGTCCCGCCGCACCCGCAAAGAAATAGTCGAGGCCCGCGACTACGTCCGTAACATTCACGTCGCCACTTCCATCGACATCTCCACGCAAGAACGCGGCGCCTCCGACGACCGGCGTGTCCAACGCACCCATGTCCTCACCGTCGCGACCCGTCCCGATACACGGCGAGCCCGCGGCCAACGCATAACTTCCGAACTCCGGCGCCACGAAACGCGGATCCTCGACAATGTTTCCCGCTCCCGGCATCGGCGGCCCACCACCGACGTTCGAACGCTCGAAACTCACACTCGAAAGTCCGTCGACCACAAGGTCGATACTGTTCTCCCAAACGATCATCGAATGAAACTCCGCCGTTCCGCCCACCGGCGACTGGTCCTTCGCAAAGAGCTGGATCCCCTCCTGACAATTCGCCACGGTGTTGTGACCACCAACCGTCACGTCGATGCCATCCTTGATCGCCATGCCGCTACCGGAATTGAAGACCAAGTTTCCCGTGATCGTCGGAGCCCCCTGCGAACCCGGCGCCTCCATCGAGATCGCCTTGTCCTCGATTCCAAAGATCACGTTGTCCCGAATATCAACGGTCACACCTCCGAGATCGATCCCGTCGTCCGAACTCCCACTCAAGACACACCGAGCGATGAGGCTACGTTCCGAACCACTGCCGTCGAAATCGATCGCGTCACTATTCCCAGTCATATTCTCGATGACGCAATCGACAACCGTCGCCGTCGATGAAGCACAATGCACGCCCTCGAAGATGTCATGAATATGAGTCCGCTCGACTCGCAGCTCCGCCCCCGACGTGTCGATCGCGTTGTCACGGATTTCACTGATCTCGCAATCAGCGACGAGAACCTTCGAGTCCACCACCGCCACACAGCCCTGGAAAGCCTGCCCGGCCGGAGTCGAACCATTGCGAATGTGCACAAAACGCAACTCGTGAAGCGGATCGCCACCACCACGCCCGGTGTCGTCGAACGCGATACCTCCCCACTCGGCCCCGCATTCATACGCGAGCATTCCAATCGGCCGCGCCGCCGTGCCGAGAGCACGCAACTCGCCGCGAACGACGATCGAGTTTCCCTCGTCAAATAAGACCACCGTGCCTTCTTCGATCGTCAGCCTACCGCCACCACCGACGGTCACCGTACCCGTCACGCGATACGGACCGTTCTCCGCCAGCCACGTCTCATTGCCAGAGATCGTACCGGACACCGTCGTGAAGCCCTCTCCAACCCGGGGCACGACGATGTCTTTCGTCTCGACGACCTCACCCGCACCGCCGGCCTCGCTCTATGGGCTCGAATCGTGAGATGCGTCGCTCCCGCGCCCACCGAAATCAGCGCCGCCCAACGCGCCCCCCACGGGTCGTTGTTTCCGTCAATCACGGTGACCTCAGCGACCTCCCCCGCCACGCTGACCGACCGAGTCGTCGCAGGATTGCAGACTCCCGCGAGACGAAGCGATGCCCCTTGCGCGTAGAGCACATCACCACAGCCACCCGCGGGACCGCCCGTTTGAGCACCCTCCCCGATCGACAATGTCGGAATGAGCGAGAAGTCCGAAGAATCGATGTCTCCGTTCAAGCCCACAATCGCGAGCACGTTGTCACCCGCGCGTAAGAGATTTGCGCGGCCCGACAGATCTCGCTCCTCAGGCGGGTTGGCTCGAAAACCTCCCCCCGACGCTTCGTGACTCGAAAGTGCAACCATCGTCGAAAGGATCGTCGCGGCTCCCGGAGCGTTGTCCGCACGCGCGACCTCCACGCCATTGATAAACGCAACGTAAGCATCGTCGTAGTCGATGATGAGCGTCATGCTCGTGACGTTGTCGGGATCATCAACCTGAAAACCGCGTCGAAGGAAAAGCGTGGAATACCCGCCTTCCATGTCGCCGAGCACCGTCGTGTCGTCGCCGTCGTCATAGCCGAAACCCGATCGGCCGACCTCCCAATCGTCGTCGTCGTAGCCGAGCTCTGTCCACTCGTTGTCGTCACCCGCCGGCTGCTCCGTGCCGCGGAAGTAGCGCCAGTTGTCTCCCTCTTCGATGACGAGCTCACCCGGAACGGATGCTGTTCCCGCCGCGCCGACGTCGAGCTTCCACGAAGATTCCGAATCGATGAACCCCATACGCACGGTGACGTTCGTATCGATCGCGTCCACGACGTTGTAGACGTCGTCCTCGTCAAACATCAACGCCGCGGCATCGTATCGCTGCCGCATCTGCAGCCGAGAGAACGGTCCATCGGTGGCGCGACGCAACTCGTCGTAGTAAAGACGCGCGTTCTCCTCGACACCGAAGAGCCGCTCGATGGAGTTCACCGTCGAGCGAAAGAGATCCTCATCCGCGTCCTGAAAAGTCTCCTCGAGATCCCACGGCAGGAGCAGCCACTCACCCGCGTCCGGCCTCGAACTATCATCCGGAACGTGATAGATGAAGAAATCCTCGCCGTTTCGATTCCAGATGCCGCCATCCGTATTGGAGACACAAGCCATGACCGCGAAGAATCGCGCCCACTGGCGCTGATCGACAAGCGCGTCGATCGCGTCGGGAAACTCCGCACCCGGAGTCTCGTTGTCGCTAAAAACTCGGCACAGCTCGATGACGTCGGAGAAGTCGTCCTCGTTCTCGTTGGTTCGTTTCTCGTAGAGGTCGCGGTAATCATCGACGTCGTCACCGCGGTAGAAAAAGTTCCCGCTCGCCCCACCGGGCTGCGGATTACGCGGCCGATAGAGATTGCCGTGATCGCTGCCACCGAAGTAGCGCGCGAGAAAGCGATCGTCAAACGCCTCTTTGTAGACGTAGCGCGAGTCGAAGTTCCTGCTCACCTCGCCCGCGAAGTGCAAGCTGATCGGCCAGATGATCGGATACGGAACGTCCGCTCGTCGGAACAGATCACTCGAGAGTATTTCGTTGAACCCGCTGCGTCCGAATTGATTGCCGTTGCCAGCGTTGAGATTAACGTTGTCCGCGCCGTCGAACGTGTTCTCGGCGTGCAGCCGAATCTTGTACGACCGGTTATCCAAATTGCGAGAGTTCTCACCGCGATAGCGTACGCCGACGAGATGGTAAGCGCGACCTCTCGCGATGAACGTCGCCGGTAGAAGTACATTGCTTTGACGTGACCGACTCCCGAGACGCTGGTGATCGGGACTCGTCATGATGATGCGATAGACGGGCGAGCCCGACGACGAACCTTCATCGTCGTCCACCTCGTAGAGGTAAAACGTACCAGGATACGAACCGTACGGCTCCACCGCCGGCTCCAACGGGACTCGCAGACTCTCACCGTCGTCGTCTGTGACCTCGATCGCGAAACGCACAACGGTTCCGTCGGAGCGACCCGGGATCTGCGCGGCGTACTTTCCGTCTCCCGCGATGCTGTCGGGACCCGTTCCGTCGTCGACGAGAGTGACCGTTCCGTTCGCACCGCCGCCGTCGACCGCCCACCGCACGCGCGCTACATCGACCGGACTCGCGCTGGAGATCCGACACGTCGGTGATAGGAACTCTCGCCCCAGCCCCCTCCGGAACCCGAGCTCTCTCGGCCCTCTCAAGGCCGCTCTCGGCGCTCGAGCCGCTCTATCGCCCCGCCATTGCCGAACCCGCACTCCCTCAGCGTGCACTGCTGTGTACATCGAGTCGACATCTCACCCGGTCCTGGCGAATCGACGGCAGAACGCGATCGAGCACCCTCCCGCGTCCATGCGCCAGGACCGGGTGAGATGTTCCGCGAGGCGAACTTCACAGCGGATCGAACCGCCGAGTGGATCCTGGTTGAACTCCTCGTCGGCCTCGGGCACGAGCTGCGA
>CAYZGY010000656.1:0-4924 GCA_964478085.1 uncultured Planctomycetia bacterium | reverse complement strand
CGGCGGCGCTCCTGCATCACTGGCTCTGGCTGCTCGGCGTTGTGCCCGCGGGCATCTTCGCCTGGTTTGCCCGGCCCCAGGCTCCCGCGCCCACCGGTGTCGATCACCGCGCGACCTACCAGCAGGAGTACACCCGCCAGGACCTCGCGCAGCCGACCACCTGGACCGCCGAAGCAGTGCTGAAGACCTGGAGCGAGCTCAGCGAACTGTGCACCAAGTGCAGCTCGCTGGCATCGGAGAGGGCCCGGCACGAGCAGGACAGGTCAAACCTCGAAGACGAGAGCAGCACCGTCGACTCCCGGGAGCAGGACTTAGCCCAACGCCGCGCGGCCCTGCAGTCCGAACTCGGCTTCACCATCGACGACACGTCCGTTGACTGGCTGCACGTCCTCGGCGGACATCTGGCGGGCTACCGGTCGGCCCAGGCCGACGCTGCGGGCGCCGAAGCGAAACTCGAAGCGCGCCGCGCGGCGTACCGCGAGTCGCTCGCACTCTTCAACCAGCGGCTCGCGCCCTTCGTTGACCACCCTGCCCAGGAACACACCGAAGCGGAAGGTCAGCATGCGGACCTGCAGACGCGGGCCCAGGTCTACCGCGAGGAGCGCACACGGGCGGAGAACGCCGAGCAGAACCGGACCCGTGCCGCCGCGACCATCGAGGAGACGCAGGAGAAGGTCGACGCGCTGCTCGATGGGCTCGGACTCGATGAAGCGTCCGCGGACCGCCTTGATGCGTGGCTCGAGCAGCAGGCGGACTACCGCGCACTCACGAAGCAACTCGAGGAGAGACGATTCGAGAAGAAGAGAATCGCGCGTGGCATCGGCGCAGAGCACCCGGCCTTGCGATACGACCGCGCGAAGATCGAGTCCGAGCGGGACCGGATGGAGCGCAAGGCCGCGGAACTCTCGGAACTCGAACAGCAGCTTGGCGCGGTCAGGCGCGATGTCGAACGCGCGAAGTCAGCCCACAGCGTGGAAGATGCACAGCGAGAGGTCGACGTGCGCCGAGCAGAACTGAGCAGCGCACTCGAGAAGGCCGAGCAACAGGTGGCCGGGCAGGCCGTCCTCGACTGGCTGAGAACCGAGGCAACCGATCGGTCGCAGCCGGCGATCCTGCGCGAGGCGAACGACCTCTTCCAGCGCATCACACACGGCCGCTACGAGCTGCGCGTCGATGACTCCAGCAACACGCCAGGGTTCGTCGCCCGGGATACGAGCCACGAGATCGACAAGTCGCTCGATCAGCTTTCCGGCGGCGAACGCGTGCAGTTGCTCGTCGCCGTCCGCCTGGGCTTCCTCGAACAGGAAGAGGGCGGCGTACGCCTGCCGCTCATCCTCGACGAGACGCTCGGCACGACCGACGACGAGCGCGCCAAGTCGATCATCGACACCGTGATCGAGATCTGCCGCACCGGACGGCAGGTCTTCTACTTCACGGCGCAGCCCGACGAGGTCGGCAAGTGGCGCGCGCGGATGCAGAGCGTCAGCGACGTCGAGCTCGGGGAGTTCAACCTCGGCATGCTGCGCGGCATCGCCGAACGGGATGCCGCACCGATCGAGATCGTGCGCCCCGCCGAACCGGCGCTGCCCACACCGGACGGCGCGGACCACGTCGAGTACGGGCGCATGATCAACGCGCCCGGCCTGTCGCTGGCCCTTCCCACGGGTTCGGTGCACCTCTGGCACATCGTCGACGATCCCGAAGTCCTCCATGCCCTGCTCGCGCGGCGTATCACGCAGCTCGGACCGTTCGAGTCACTCATGGGACGCGGCGGATTCAGCATCGACGGCATTGATACCGAAACGATCGCGTCGATCATCGTGCGCGCAAAGGTGGTGCGCGCCGTCTTCGATGCCGCCAAGGTCGGCCGCGGCCGCCGGGTTGACCGCGCAGCCCTCGAGGCAGCGGAGGTCGTCAGAAACTCGTTCATCGATCGATTGACGACGCTGGCCGACAATTGCGACGGCGACGCCTCTCTCCTGCTGGAGAGGATCGAAGCCGGTGAGATCAATCGCTGGCGATCGAGGAACAACGAACCGCTGCGGGAGCACCTCGAGCGCGAGGGCTACCTCGATCCCGCCCCCCCGCTCTCACGCGACGAGATCTACCACCGCGGTCTCGCCGCCGGCTCCGGCGACCTCGACACAGCCTGGCTGGGGCGTGTGATCAACACGCTGCCCCTCGACGGGGACGTTGCGACCGACCGGGGGACGTAGCGCTGCTGTTTCTCACAGGCTTTCGGACTTTGGTGACGGAACTTCGCCGTGCTCCGCGTCACGACCTCCCGAAATTCATCGCACGGAACACCGCAGCTACCTCTCACGGCCAGGTGTTGATTACGGCGCGAGTTTCCGCCACACGGCTTTTTCCGATGGTCGCGACGAGCAGCCCCTCCGCGACGGCGATGATGGCGTCATGACAACAGCGACGCGATCACAGAAGAGCTACGATCACCGACTGAAGGAGCTGGTCCACGAAAGCGGCGATATCGAACTCGCGATTCAGCATGGTGTTCCTCGATCGACAGCTCGAGGCTGGGTTCGCTCCGCCCGCGATGATGTTGTCACTAGGGCCGAGAACCCGTGTCAGCTGGACGGACGGACAGACTGTCCGCGGTCAGCTCCGCATCAGTTGACCTCCGAGGAGGTCGCGACTATTCGGGACATGGTCACGGCTCCCGAGAATCGGCACATTCCCACCGGTACCCTCGCATTGCTCGCGCAGCGACTCGGGAAGGTCTTCGCATCGGCGTCGACATGATATCGCCTGGTACGACAACACGCTTGGCGGCGACCTCGAACTCGGGTACATGCGACGAAACCGAAGGTCGGTGTTCGGGCCACACGTCCGAATGAAATCTGGCATGTCGATGCCACCGTGATTCGGCTCCTCGACAACACGAAAGGGTATCTTCACGCGGTCATCGATAACTACTCACGGCGAAATCCTTGCGTGGAAAGTCTGTGACCGCCTTGAGCCCGGAAGCACTGTCGAGATTCTCGTGAGAGCGCTGGCAGCCTTCGAATCTGTGTTTGAGTAGGTCAGGGTCAGATCACCGCGAGCGCCACCTCGATGTTCGTGCCTCCGAGCGAAGCCTGCCAGTCCTCGCTTATCGGCATCGCGATGCAGAACTCTACGGCTTGAGGTGCTCAGCGAACCAGTCGATCGCGAGCTTCTGGGCCTCGCCGCGTGCCTCACGGTAAATTCCGTAGTGCTTGATGTTCGGTATCGACACGAGCTTCTTCACTCCCGTGGCGCGCTGGTATGCGAGGATCGCGTGATCCTTGTTGTCAAAGAGCTCTTCTTTCTCGGCGATGATGAAGAGCTTGGCGGTCTTCTCACAGCGGCCGATGTCCTCTATCGGCGCGTAGCGCATCAGCTTCTCCCAAACCGGCTGGCCGCGCATACCGCTGAATTTAGCGAAGGGCTCCGGGTAAGAGATTTTTCCGCGCGTGCGCTGAGTGCCCTGTCGAAAGACATGCTCGCGCAGTTTCGGACTCCCAATCGCCCAGCGCGCGTCCATCGATCCCACCTGGCTGACGAACGCCTTGACGCGAGGATCACGCGCCGCGACGTAAACCACATGACCACCAGAGAAGGAGGAACCCCAGATGCCAATGCGATCCTTATCGCAAAGGTCTTCGCCCTGAACCCAGTGGATAGCGTTCATGATGTCGGTCGTCTGGTCGATCGGATCGACAACGCCTCGCACTTCGGAAACTTCCGCCGTCAGCTTGCCGTCCTTCTTTGTAGGTTTGCCCGAGGCAATCAACCGAGCATCGCTGTTGCCCCAGCCTCGGTAGTCAAACGTCACGACCAGAAATCCAGCTCTGGCGAAAACGACGGCATCCGGCCGCAGTGACTCAGCGACTCCGCCCCAACCATGACTCATCAAGACCGTTGGCAGTTTCGCTTTTGCGCCTTTGGGAGAGAACACTTCAGCCGCCATCCGGGTTCCTTCACTGATGATGTCAGCGTTGCGGAAGGCGATGTCTTCGGGAGCTTTGAAGGCCGCGTAGTCTTGGGAATGGAGTGATGAGGCGACGCAGGATGTCAATAGTGCTAGAATGAAGGTTTTCATGAGTATTCTCGTTAGTCGCGTCTCAGCCGATTGGGTTCGTCTTGGCCACTCTTAGCCTTTGGAGTAGGTAAGAGAGCAAAAGGTGCCGCGCATTAACGTATGCCGTCTGACTCGATGGCTCCCCCTCTGTTCTTCTCTCGAGGTATCCGTTACGGCATTCGAAACAGATTGCACGGGACACCGTTATCTTGCAGCGACTTCCGGGCTTGTGAGGCTGTGCCGACCTCGGGCAATATGGGCGAATCGCTTGTGGGAAGCGCACACGCATAGGCTTCGCATTCGATGGCCAGGTCCGCGATTCCGCAATCCGGATACGGAGCCGGAGGAGCTGAGCCTGAGAGACAGAGGTGGGTCAGCAGGTAAACGCCGTCCGAGATATCGAGATCCTCGCTTGCGTTTGTATGAACGGCCTCCACGCACCCGATCTGAAGGCCAAGGAAGAGGTGAGACAGCGCTGGGACTGGCAGCACTTCCCTGAAGGTCTCCCTCGCACGGACTCGCGCCCGAAGGGCCTCGATGAAAAGAAAACGCGGCGCCGAGATCATCGAGAGGCCTTGGTTGATGACATTCCCGTCGCCGCGATCAAAGGTTTGGGAGCCTCCGGTCTCAGGCGCACTCTCCGTAAATCCGAAGAGCCGCCTCAGGGTGTAAGACGGATGGAGCCTCAGCTCTCCAAGTAGCGCGTCCGCACAAAGGTGCCGCTCCGCTTCGAAAAGACGTCGCTCGCCCCCCACAAAGCCGCCCCACGATCGCGGCGACCAGCAAGGAAAATAATTCCAGGAACAATTCCGTTAGACTCGAGCTGCTCGCGCTATGAACCATCGCATGAAGGATCGATCCAAC
>CAYZGY010000655.1:0-4927 GCA_964478085.1 uncultured Planctomycetia bacterium | reverse complement strand
CCGGAGGTTCTTCGGGCGAAGAGGCTCGGCACGGGCCAGAGCTCACGACACAGCGCGACGCTCGGTGTCGACATGATGTACTACGCGATCGCGGTGCGTGGCAATGACGATCAGCTCCTCGGCTACGTGCGATCAGCCCTTGCGCTCGTCATTCTGGAAGAGCGCTTGGCACGACTGCGGTTTCAGCTCATCGTGGGCGCGATGATCGCGGCGGGACTCGCGCTCGCGGTCAGCTTTTTCTTCTCGCAGCGCATCACGAAACGTCTGACGACACTCACGAGCGCCGCGAATTCGATTGCTCAGGGAAATTACAACGACCGCGTGCAGGCGTCCTCGCGGGACGAGATCGGCGAGCTCGGGAGGTCGTTCAACTCGATGGCCCAGCAGCTCAGCGAGCGCATCGAAGCGACGTCGCGCGACGAGAACAAGGTCGTCACGATCCTCTCGGGAATGATCGAAGGCGTCGTCGCGGTTGACCGCGTCGGGCGTGTGCTCCACATGAACGACGCTGCGGCGGATATTCTCAATGTCTCGCAGAAGTCTTCGGAGGGGCTGCACCTCTACGAGGTCACGCGCGTGCGTGACGTCAGCGAGCTGTTACGCGACACGCTGCGCGACGGTCGCGAGCGACGCGAAGAGTTCACGGTCGAGGGTGTCGGGGCGTCGCGCTCGATCGAGGCGTACGCGTCTCCGCTTCGAGACGGATCCGGCGGACTGGCAGGTGGGGTGATCATTCTCCACGACGTCACGGATGTGCGTCGACTGGAGGCGGTTCGACGCGATTTCGTCGCGAACGTCTCTCACGAGCTCAAGACGCCGGTGACGGCAATTCGTGGGCTCGTCGAAACGCTCCTCGAGACGGACGACATGGACGAGGGGACTCAAGATCGCTTCCTCGGTCGCGTCAAGAATCAGTCGATTCGTCTCGCCGAGCTCGTGTCGGATCTCTTGACGCTCTCGCGTGTCGAATCGCGCCGCGGAGGGCATCTCGAGCGGGAGTGCTTCGATCTTCGCGAGCGTGTCCTGGACTCCGAACGTCGCGCGCTGGGAGTGGCCGAAGAGAAGGGCGTTCTGCTCGAGTCGACCATCACGCGCGAGCCGACGCCGGTTCTCGGCGACCAAGAGGGCATGCAGAAGATCGTCGACAATCTCCTCGACAACGCGATCAAGTACACCCCGACCGGAGGCGCCGTGAAGCTGCGCGTCTTCACCGAGAAGGGGCAAGCCGTGCTCGAGGTCGACGACACGGGGCTCGGCATCGAGACCGAGCACCTCGAACGAATCTTCGAGCGCTTCTATCGCGTCGACAAGGCGCGCTCGCGCGAGCTCGGCGGAACCGGCCTCGGGCTCTCGATCGTCAAGCACTTCGTGGGGGCGCTGAACGGCGGCATCACGGTCGATAGCGAGCCGGGCCGCGGCAGCATCTTCCGCGTCGAGCTCCCGATCCACGAGGAAGATTCCGCGGACTCCTGAGACGCCGCGAAGACCCTGTGATTCGAGCGCTGCGATGGACCGGGTCTTGAGTATGATGGGCGGCGGTTCCACGGGAAAGTGAGCGAGGACGATATGTGCACTACTGATCGTCGACGATTTCTGCGCAACGCTGCCGGCGTCACGGCAGGCGTGACGGCGCCAGCGATCTTCTCCGAGGGATTCCTCGGCGCTGCGTCTCCCAACGATCGGGTCGTCACCGGCCACATCGGCCTCGGCGGCATGGGGACGGCGCACCTCAACTTCTTTCGCAAGTACGTCGGTGCTCTCTGCGACGTCGATCAGTCGCATCTCGACCGCGCTGCGAAGATCGTCGGCCGGTACGTTCCGAAGTACAAGGACTTCCGCCAGCTCCTCGATCAGCGCGATCTCGACGGTGTCGTCATCGCGACTCCCGATCATTGGCACGGCGTGATGGCCGTCCTCGCGTGCAAAGCCGGTAAGGACGTCTACGTGCAGAAGCCCTCTTCGGTGACGATCGAAGAAGGGCGAGCGATGGTCGACGCGGCGGAGCGCTGCGGTCGCATCATGCAGGTCGGTTCGCAGGGGCGATCACGTCCGGCCGCATACCAGAGTGCCGCGTTTGTTCAGAACGGCGAGATCGGCCGCGTGCGCGAGGTGAACTGCTGGCACTACGAAAACCCGGTCGGCGGGCATGACCCGAACACCGATCCACCCGGTAATCTCGACTGGGATCTCTGGCTCGGGCCGATGCGCTACACCGAGTACAACGTCCGTCGTGTGCATTTCAACTTCCGCTGGTTCCTCGAATTCGGCGGCGGCCAGATCCGCGATCGCGGAGCGCACGTGATGTCTTGCGCGCTGTTCATTCTCAACGCCGACGCACAGACGCCCGTCTACGTCGAGGCGAAGGGACGACCGCCCGAAAAGGGGATGTTCGACTGCCCGACGAAGATGGAGATCAAGTACGTCTTCAAGGACCCCGACTGGGTGATGTACTGGCGACAGCCCGGCACTCCGTTCGCGCCGTTCGAGCGCAACGGCTTCGGCGCGCAATACGTCGGCTCGGACGGTCAGGTCGTCGTCGGTGGGGGCGATGGCGGAACCTTCGCAGAGAACCACGTCAACCAGTACCAGATCCCGGCGGGCGGTAAGAAGCCGTACAAGAGCCCGGGGCACGAGCAGGACTGGGTGAACTGCATCCGTTCGCGCCAGAAGCCGATCATGACGATCGAGGCCGGCCACGCGGTGGGTGCGTTGTGCATCTTGGGCAACCTCTCCTACCGACTCGGTCGAGGGCTCCATTGGGATGGTCAGCGAGAGCGCGTCATCGGTGACGAAGAGGCCAACCGCCTCCTCGCCCGCCCAAACCGCTCACCATGGCGCATGTAACTGAAAGACGACCGCCACCATGAACACTCAACAAACCACCCTCGCCCAAACGCCCCAAACACCCCAAACGCCCCAAACACCCCAAACCACAAAACTCGAGTGTGTTCGTCTCCCCGGTTCCTCCGGGGTGACGAACGCTCTCGAGTCTCGCGGCGAGTCGCCGCGACGTGACGAGGTCGCGGTGCCCGCCAATCACCGACACACGTCATACCTGATCGGCGCGCTCTTCTTCTCCCTCCTCCTCGCTGCTCCTCCGTCGATCGCGCAGGACGATCTCGACGGTCTTCGACAGCAGCTCTACTCGGAGAACGACAACGAGCGCCTCGAGTCCCGCCAACTCGCCGCTAAGATTGGCGCGCGAGCGATCCCCGTTCTCGTTCAGGCGATCTCCTCGGGCAAGCGCGAGCCGTCGATCACCGCTCGTCATGCCTTGACGCGCGTCGTGCATCACGCGGGGCGCCCCGACGCGGCGAAGGAAGAACGTCCCGCCGTCCTCCGACAGCTCGAGGCCGTCGTCTCGAACGGCAAGAGCAGCCTCTACCTTCGACGCGAATGCCTCTGGCTCATCGGCTTTCTCGGCGGCGACAAGACCTCGGTCGACGTCGCGGCGGAGCAGCTCAACGACGAGGATCGGCACGTAGCCGAGATCGCGCGTCTCGTGCTCGAGCGCATGCCCGGCGAGATCGCGAAGAAGGAGATTCTCGACGCGATTCGCGAGGCGAAGAGCGACGACCAGCGAGCCGACCTGATCTTCTCGCTCGCGAAGCGCGGGGATCGTTCCGTCGCCGGGTTCGTGCTCGAGTTCGTGCGATCGGAGCATGCGAAGGTGCGCTTTTCGGCGTTCGAGGCGCTCGCACGCCTGGGCGCTCACGAAGGCGTCGCACCGTTGCGAAAGGCGATCGAGAACAAGGAGGATCCGCAGCGTCAGAAGCTCGTCAACGAGTACCTGCGCCTCGCTGATCATCTCTTCGAGTCGAAGAACGACGGGCGTAGTCGCGTTCGGGCGCGCGAGATGTACGCCTGGGTCGTCTCGAATGCACCCGCCGACTTCCAACGCGAACGGGCGCTTCACCGCCTCTCGCCGGTCGGAGACGACTCCGCGGTCGCGGCGTTGATCGTCGGTCTCAACGACGAGGCGAAGCGGGTTCGGCGTCTGGCGATCCGACGCCTCGCGGTCCTGAAGGGCGATCGCGTCTCGCAGGCGATGATCGACGGTTTCGCGACGTCGAGAGCGGAGAACCGTCCGATTCTCCTGCGTGCGATCGCCGAGCGAGACGCTGTCAAAGCGAAGGCCCTCATCGAGCGATCGAAGGCGAGCGAAGACGTCGAGCTCAAGATCGTCGCACACGATCTCGCGGGAGACCTCGCGCAACCGGCGCTCGAAGGGACGTACCTCGAGGTCGCGAAGAACGGCAGTGAGGCCGTTCGAGAAGTCGCGACGCGTGGGTACATCGCCGTCGCCGAGAAGCGACTTTCGTCCAACGAGAAGGCGAGGGCTTACGCGATGTTCGACGGCGCACTCGGTTTCGCGCGAGAGCCGGCACTTCGTTCTCGTGCGCTGCGCGGACTTGTCTCAGCCGGAGACGCCACCAAGATCGGCAAGTTAGCGAGCTACCTCGATGATCCCGTGCTCTCGGTCGACGCCGCGAACGGATTCATCGTCTACGCCAAGCAGATCGCCGACGGCGGCGACAAAGACAACGCCGAGAAGCACCTCATGCGCATCGCGACGGGGCAGTTACCCCGCGAGGTCATCTCGAGCGCTGCGACGGAGCTGCGTCGCATCGGTCGCGACCCGCAAGCACCCGCGATCCGCCAGGGCTTCCTCCTCGATTGGTGGCTCACGGGGCCTATCGAGGACACGGGCGGCGGACTCGCGAAGGCCTTCGAGCCCGAGTCGAAGATCGACCTGACGAAGCCTTGGCAGATCGGGGCGCGTCGTTTTCGCTGGAGGAAGATTCCGGACCTCACGCTCGACGGCAAGGTCAATCTGATGACGGCGTTTCGGCGCGGCTCGAACGTCATCGCGTACGCCTACGCCGAGCTCGAGTCCGACACCGATCGCGACGTCGTCTTCAAGATC
>CAYZGY010000654.1:341-4929 GCA_964478085.1 uncultured Planctomycetia bacterium | reverse complement strand
GGCGTAAGCCCCGACAAAATCGTAGGATGCTTCGTATGGCGAGCGACCCGAATCCCTGCCGATCACCGGACGAACCGGCCACGAACGAGCCCACGCCCGGTCCGGCGTGGGCGACGCCGTATCAATCGGTGACGCGTCGCGGGATCGTCGTCGTGCTCCTGTTCGTCCTCGTCTCCGTGTTCTGCGTCCTCCTGCATGATCTCGGCGGGAAATGAGAGCGCTCGATTCGCGCGGATCGCCGACGGCCAGAAAGTGAAGGAGATCGAGACGCTGCAGGGCATCGCTCGCACGGGCATGGTGCATTTCGGATGGATGCTCGCCGATCTCGCGGCCTGCATCGGATTCCTGATTTGGGTTCACGGGGCCCAGCGAAACCTTCCTGCGCTCGGGGCGAGCGGTCTCGAGTTCTCTCCGCTGAGCGCGGTGATCTGGTTCTTCGTTCCCGTCGCCAACGCCGTGGTGCCCGCGTTCGTTCTCAACGAGCTCTGGGTGAAGACCGGGAGGCGCGTCCGTCATCGCGATCCTCTACGTGACGACCGCTCCGGATGTCGAGGCGACGACGCCCGCCGAGCTCGTACGCGTCGTGCACGACGAAGCCGATGGGCACGCGGAAACGCACACCTTCCTCGTGTACTTCGCGGGCGCACACCTCGTCCTTTCCGTGATCAACATCTGGATCGTTTGGACGGTCGGGGAGCGACAGGAGGATCAGAGTCTGGCGTTGCTCGAGAACGCGCCGCGTTGACGCTTAGCGCTTCAGAAAACCGACACTCGAGTTGAAGATTCTCTCTTTGGCCCGAACGCTGATCCCCTCCGAGCCCTTCTCGATGTCCTCGAGGTGCGCAGCGCAGTAGTCGCATTTCGCGATGTCGAGGTGGAAGCGGACGTAGTCGGACCAGTCGTCGTCGAGAACCTCGAGCGAGTAGCTTCCGAGCGTGCTGCGCTTGATGCAGCTGAAGAGGCTTTCGGTCCAGAGCTGCTGGATCAGCGTCGAGACGTCGTATCCGTCGGGGAGATCGACGAGGGCGTCGGCTTTGGGGTGACGCGAGATGCGGCGTTGCATCTCTTCGATGAGCGACGCGCGAGTGCGTGAGACTGTCGGCTCGCTCGTGTCGGCGAGCTGCGCGGCTTCCTTGTTGTTCACACCGACCGAGAAGAGCAGCTCGAGGATCTTGAGATCGCGGAACTTGCGCTCGTTCTTCAGGTGAGAGAGCAGCTCGTCGAGCGTGTCACCGAGGACCTGTGGACGTGCCTCGACCGCTTCGTCTTGTCGCGCGTAGGTGCTCGGCGTGTTGCCGGGGGACGGAGGCTCGAAGCCGGCCGTGCTTTCGACCGCATCGAGCGAGACGGCACCTGCGGTGGGGCCGCGAGAGCGTGCGAGATCAGCGATCCGACACCGCATGATGGTAAACAAATACGCCTGGAGCGACCTCACATCGTCCAGCTTCTCGATTCCCCGAACGAGCGAGAGGAAGGTCTCCTGCACCGCGTCGTCCGGATCGAGACCCGATCCCGTGAGCTGACGACTCGCGAACGCTCGCAGTCGCCCGCCGAAGCGGTCGACGAGCTGTTTGAACGCGATCGATGACCCGCCCCGGATCTCTTCGATCAAGTACCGATCGCCGCTCGTTTCGTGATGTTCGCTTCCCATGAACCGTCTCGGTCGTTCGCACGCCACGTGCTCCGGGTTCCCGTCCAGACTCTCCCAAGCGGGCGCGAACGTAGAAGACGGTGGCGCATAGGAGGAAGAAGATCGCTGCCGAAAGGACCCTCAGGGGAATCGCGAAATGCCCCTTCGTGCCGGCATTTAAGAAGGTGTATAGCAGGAAGATAGCGAATGCAAGGACGAGTACGGAGGCCCCTGTCCAGAGGACGCCTTCGAGGCGTTCCTGCTCGTTGAGCCAGCCGTGGTCCACCTCGTGTTTGAGGTCCGCCGTGAGCCGGTCGACAGCCCCCGGTTCGAGTCGCGCGCGGATCGCCGTGCGGAAGACGGTTCCGTAACGACGCTCGGAGGATTCGGAGTACTTCCCGTCGACCGCGTAGACGGGTCGACGGCGACGCTCGGAATCGTCGATGAGCTGGTACGCGAGCGGCAGGATCGCCTGAGCGTCGTGACTCGGGTCACTGTCTTCGAGGCGAATCACGAGGAGCGCAGCGATTTTCTCGCGCAGCAAGCGTGTCGCGTCTTCCAGTGCCTCCTCGAGTGAAGGTGAGGGCGCCGAGTACGACGCCAGCTCGCTGTTCGTGCCGGCCTGCCAGTAGGCGAACTCCGTGTCCTCGGAACTCCATCGAAAGAACTGGGAGCCTGCCGCGTTGTGGACCCAGGCGGGTGAGTCGTCGCCTGTCATCGAACGAAACAGGAGGCTAGGTCTGAGGTTCTTCCACTCGCGATGATCGTCGACGAGCGTCACGGAGTTCGGAAGGCGGGTGCGACGATCGAGGCCGCCAGGTGTGCCTGTGGGCATCGGGTAGCTTTCGGGGACCGCGATCTCCTGCGTTCTCTCGACGGCTTCGCTCTTGCCGCTTCTCAGGCGGAGGTCACGTTCGGCAGCGTCGCGTCGTCGATCTTCCTCCATAGCCTCATGGCGTTTTTCGACGGCTTGCATCTCGAGAACCTCAGCATGTCGTGCGCGTTGGTAGGTGGCGAGTAGCAGCAGGACGCCGCCTACCGCCAGAATCACGATGCCCCAGCCCCAGCCACCGGAGCGTCTGGGGGCGGAGTCGTAACCCGAATCCGCGTATCCCTGCCCGGAGTCCGAATCACCCCTGGAGTCCAAATCGCCGTAGCGTCGGTCCGCTGGCTTCGTCGGACGACGACGAACGACCCACAGCACGACGATGACGGCGATCAACAAGATGCTAAGTTCGATCATCCTGAGGCTCTCTTTCGATCAGAGCTCGGGCGTTCCGCTCGTCGGCGGACGCTCCGCCGCGACGATTCGGCCAGACGAGGAAGAGGACACCGACGACGCCGACGGCGAAGACCGTGTTGAGCAGGAAGAGCACGTGGTCGGTGTTTCCCGCCGCGTAGAAGACGAGTCGTCCGGTGACGTTCGAGACCTCGAGCAGCTGACAAGCGTGGAGAAACGCGGAGCCCGCGCCGACGACGAGCAGCTGACCGAGCGCACCACGGAGCCAGTGCGCCATGCCCGAATCGCGACGACCGATCTGAACGCACCAGCTCGCGAGGAACGCCGCGCCGAGCGCGAGCCAGCCCGTGGAGAGGAAGGGCTCGAGGGCCGCGTACTCTCGCTCGCCAATCTCGTGGTGAATTCCGAGCGTCTCCATGAGGCCGCTGCGAATCGCGCCGGTGGTCACCGCTGCCGCGAACGCGAAGGTCCACAAGAGGACGCCGAATCCTGCCCAGCCGCTGCCGCGTTTGGCAAGCGGCGCGTCGTGTCCCGGTGCCAGCTTCCACCAGCACAGGCGGCTCGCCGCCAGATCACGTCGCGGTGCGCGGACGAAGAAGGCGAAGGAGCCGAGCACCGACGCGACGATCGTCAGCACGACGCACGCGATGAGCGCGTCGTCGGGGTAGGGACGCACCCACTCCTGGTAGACCGCGGGGCCAGGGCCGTTCGAGTAGTAGCCGATCGGATAGCTCTGTGGCTGAAGGACGAGGAAGACGCCGCAGACGCCGATCGTCGCGAGGCTCAGCGAAATGATGAGCGGTCGTAGGACCGACTCCCAGGCTCGACCGCGGCGATAGCGTAGTCCTTGGTGTGCGAAGAAGAGCGCACCGAAGAGCAATCCGACCGCGATCGCACAGAATCCGGCGCGATCCCACTCGTTTCCGCCCGTACCGAAGATCCCGACCACGAAGAGGCTCGCTGCGGCGATCGCGGCAGAGACGGCGATCACGAGAAGAACGAAACGAACGAAGGGATGGACGGGGCGTTCCGGTGCCGGCAGGTGCGAGGCGTGGAGGAACGCGTCTCGATCGAGTCCGGTGATTCGATCGAATCCGACGATGAGGAACATCAGGACGGGCGATGCGATCGCCATGCACAGCGACGCCAGCATCTCGTCGCTCGAGTACCTCCAACCGGCTTCAACCGGAGCCATGATGAAGATGTAGGTGTTGATGAGAAACGTGTTGCCGAGACACGCGAGCAGGAACGGTCGGAGTGTGCGCGACCAGAACCCTTGCTTGCGCGCCCAAAGGCCGCGGTAGAGACAGAATCCGAGGAATCCGAGTGAGCCAAGGAAGACCGAAGGCAGAACGAGCCGCATTTCGGGGTCGTCGATCGACAGAGTGATCGGCACGACGAGACACGAAAGCCCGGCTGCGACGAACAGAGAGCCGACGAAGAGCCAGAAGACTCGTGTGAAATGGCTCGGCGGCACGTCGGGACGCTCGACGTGTGGCGCTTGGGCGACACTGCCGGCACGTTCCCAGGCGGCGTCGGCCGTACGCGTCGCGGCGCTCGGGTGAGTTCCGTGCTTGCTGTCGGGCGCGTCGAGATCTTCGTACCACGTGCCTTTCGGAGAGGGCGATGTCGCGGCGGCAGCTCCAGCAGCGGGAGCCCCTCCCGCGTCCGGATTCTGCGGTTTCCGTTCTTTTGATGGCGGCGGACCTTTCTTGCGA
>CAYZGY010000654.1:0-331 GCA_964478085.1 uncultured Planctomycetia bacterium | reverse complement strand
CGGGAGAGCGTCCCGAGGGTCACGGCGAGAACGAAGACTCCCGGCCCGTAAATGAACAGCATGCCGAAGAAGAAGCCGAGCAGCGCCGCCGAGATCGCGTCGCCCCAGAGGAGGCGTTCCTCTCGATACGGATCGACGCGTGTGCTCCAATCGATCAGGAAGAGGCAGAGGAGGGATGGGATGAAACCGACATCGGCACGAAACCCGAAGGCGCCGATGTTGCTTGCCCAGAGGAGCGGGAAGAACGAGATCGCGGCGATGACCATACGACGAGGCCAGCCCTCGCCGATCTCGTGTTGCGGACCGAGCTTGCGTTCGGTGTAGATCACCG